>NZ_JZIR02000249.1:0-751 GCF_000961955.2 Hymenobacter sp. AT01-02 | reverse complement strand
ACGAACGACACCCAGGGCGAGTGGTCGGCAGGTACTCCACCGTCGTGTGCTGGGGCAGGGCCACCGTTAGCACGTCGCCGCTGCGCCACTTGCGCCGGATGCTGGCGTAGCCGGCCTGCGCGGTGGTATCAACGGGCACTGGCTGCCCGTTCACCGCCAGCCGGAATTCGGCCGGGCGCACCCAGGCGGGCCGGCGGATGCGCAGGGTCAGCTGGCGGGACTTTTTCAGCGTCAGGCGCAGGCTGCTCTGTTCCTCGTAGGTAGGCGCGTGGTTTGCTCTAGGGCCAGGCCGGCCTCGGGCCAACTCAGGCGCGAGGGTACAAACAGGTTTACCAACAGGTCATTCTGGCCCCGTCGGGCGTACACCAGCTCGCCGTACTTGCCGTGGTTTTCCAGCCCCGAGCCCACGCAGCACCAGAAGCTTTCCTGGGGCTGCGAGTACACGCGGTAGTGCTGCGGCCGGATGGGCGTGAAGTACACAAAGCCACCCTCAGGGCCGGGGTGCTGCGACGAGAGGATGTGGTTGTACATGGCCCGCTCGTAGTAGTCGAGGTAGCTCGTGGCGCCGCTGCTCAGGTACAGCTGCCGCGTGAGCTTGAGCATATTGTAGGTGTTGCACGTCTCGGGTCCCTCGCGGCCTTCCAGCATGGGCTTGAAGTTATCGACCGGATTGAAATGCTCGCTCACACTGTTGCCCCCGATGCTCACCGTGCGCTTGTGCACACCGTTTGCCAGAAGAAGTTAGCCGCCG
>NZ_JZIR02000248.1:0-1729 GCF_000961955.2 Hymenobacter sp. AT01-02 | reverse complement strand
CGACGCAGCAGTGGGCGCGGCCTGAAAGCGCCACAGAACCTGGGCTAAGTAATTATTGGCAGCGGCCCCGCGGCCGGTGTAGCGCACAGTTTCGTCGAAGTGGGCAAAGTCCAGGGTAAGGTGCAGACTGTCGCCCGGACTCAGGTAGAGCGGGGTGCGCTGACGGGCATACGAGAGCGAGGCTGAGGTAGCATGGGGTAGCCCAGTTACTACCAGGGTAAAGTCGCCGCTGGCACCCAAGGGCGTTTTAACCTGCTGGGAGCCGTACCATAAGCGCACGGTGTCACCGGCGGGCGCGTGGGCGAGGTGGCCGCGCACGATGGTTCTACTAGGCCGGTGTTGGGAGGACCACGCGCTGGTGGCCGCCGAGAGCAGAGCTATTGCACCTAGCAGCCAGGAAAGAGAAGGAAACATAATGATAGCGTGCGACTAGCGGTAAATTGGTAAGGCAACTTACTAAAGAGAGCTTATGGGTGTGAGAATATATTGCGTGCCGGAAAAATCAACGCGCCGTAGCAACTCGGGGCAGGTGACTACTTATATTTCCTCGGTATGCATGTGAGAAATAAGGGTGATGATAAGCAACCAAGGAAATAACTGTGCTATAACTTCTTGAATAGCCCAAAAACAACGCGTAAGGCATAGTAAAAGCGCGTAAGATAGGTATGGAAACTCTTTCCAGGTTGCTTTGACAGGTAGAACCCTTGCTAAGGTAGTGGACCGGCTAGAGTCCGCTCAATAAACTTACAGCCAGCTAATTAAGTGTATTGCGCCAAAGCCAATTTACCACCTCTGACTTACTCTGAAGAGCAAGCAGCCAATCTTATTACTGCCCCTCCAGGATCAGGTTAGGTAGGAAGCCGCAACCCTTGCCGATGGGGCTATTAGCAGTGCGTGTGCAGAGCCTAGGCGGGCAAGAAGCTGCTAGTTGCGTAAGGCATCCGAAACTTTTCGCAGGGACTTTATGGTATGAACTCTCTGTGCTAGCTCACGTTCGGCGCTTTGTCAGTTAACTGCTTCGCCTTTTTCCTGCCCGTATGTCTCTTGCTGCCCCACTCGACAGTCTGACGCTGCTCGCTATTTTTCACGCCTTGCCAGGTGCCTACCTCCTGCTTTCCCCCAAGTTCATTATTGAGGAGGTTAGCAACACCTACCTAGCCGAAACCCTAACGGAGCGCCATCAGCTTGTCGGGCACTACCTCTTTAAGGTATTCCCCGATAACCCGCAGGCCCAAGAGGCACATGCCGTGCGCAACCTACGGGCTTCACTTGAGCAGGTCTTGGCCACTGGGCAGCCCCACCAAATGGCCTTGCAGCACTACGATGTACCCAACCCGGAGCAGCCCGGCCAGTTCACGGAACGCTACTGGCTGCCCACCAACATTCCCCTGCTCAATGCCACGGGGCAGGTGCGTCACCTGCTGCACAGTGTAGTCAACGTTACCGACCAGCAGCGCACCCAGGCGCAGCTCAGCGAAAGCCAACGCCGCGAGCAAGTGGCCCAGGCTCAGGCTGACCAGTTGGTACGGGCCACCCTCGATAGTTCGACGGCCATTATCCAAGTGTTTGATGCCGTGCGCGACGAAGCCGGCCATATCGTGGATTTCCGCTGGACCCTGGTCAATGAGCAAGCAGCAGCTCAATACGACACTAACTTAGTGGGGCAGCGCCTACTTGACGCCTCAACCCCGGCGTGAGTTTGAGACCGGCACTTTTTGAGTCGGCTTCG
>NZ_JZIR02000247.1:0-738 GCF_000961955.2 Hymenobacter sp. AT01-02 | reverse complement strand
GCCCCGGTGCCGGCTGCCGACTCAGTAGTGCCCGACGCAAGGCTGTGGTCACTAATGCCTCCGCCATACTGCCGAGCACCTGCCAGCCTACTACGCGTTTGGTATAGACATCCTGAAACGCAGCTAAATAAGCCCACGAACCGTTTTGCAGCGGTAAGTAGGTGATGTCGCCCACCCATACTTGGTCGGCTGAGGTGGGCGCTGGCCGGTGCAGTACGTGATTAGCCGCCACACGAGGCCCCTGTTCACTCTGCGTCGTGCGGGGGACAAAGGCCCGTGGCTGCACAGCTACTAACTCACGCTGGCGGAGCACCTGACGAATACGGTGGCGGCCCACCGCATACCCTTGCGCCCGCAGTTCGGCCTGCAAGCGCCGCGTGCCATAACGCCGCTTGTGTTGCACAAAGGTCTGGCACAACGCCTGCTCCCAAGCCGGTACCAGGGGCCGACCAGTAGCCTTTTTCTGCCAGCGGTAGTAGCTGGCCACCCCTACGCGCAGCGCCTGGCAGAGGCGGCGCACCGGGTAGTGTGGCGTTTGCGCTCGAATAAAGCGGTAGCGGCTCACGGGGTCGGTTGCGTAAAGATGGCCAAGGCTTTTTTTAGGATGTCACGCTCCTGTTTGCAAGCGCCGGACTTCGGCCTGCAACTGGCGCATGGCCACGCTTTCGCCTTCTTCACGGCCGTCCTGCACGACGGGCTGCAGGGCTTTTTGCCACTTATAGAGCAGCTTGGGACTGA
>NZ_JZIR02000246.1:0-956 GCF_000961955.2 Hymenobacter sp. AT01-02 | reverse complement strand
ACTATAATGGGGTAGGGCAATAGGGACGCTAGTAGGGCAGCCCTACCGCGCCATATCCAGGGGTTTCTCATTTATTCTGTCTTCTGCCATGCACCTCACCAACTCGTTTCAACGTGAGCTGTCCGCCATTCTTTCCTACTGGAGTACGCACACGCTGGATGAAGAATACGGCGGTTTTCAAGGCAGAATAGATAGCGACAATCGCGTGGTACCCTACGCCCCGAAAGGCTCGGTGCTGCATGCCCGTATTCTATGGACGTTCTCGGCTGCTTACAACGCTACCCATCATGCCGACTACCTGCCGCTGGCCACCCGCGCTTTCGACTACATAACGCAGTATTTTATTGATTCTGAGCATAGCGGTGTGTATTGGACAGTCGATTATCGGGGGCAGCCGCTAGACACTAAAAAGCAAATCTATGCGCTGGCATTTGCGCTCTATGGAGTGTCGGAATACTACCTAGCCAGTGGCAATGTACAAGCCATGGCGTTGGCGCAGGAGCTGTTTCGTACCATTGAACAACACAGCTATGATGCAGAACATGGAGGATACCTAGAAGCGTTGGCCCGTGACTGGACCCCCCTGAATGATCTGCGCCTGAGCGCTAAAGACGCCAACGAGAAGAAAACTACAAATACACACCTACACGTGCTGGAAGCGTATGCCAACCTATACCGGGCATGGCCAGAGGCGCTACTAAAGCAGCGAATTGTCGAATTGTTGGCCCTCTTCGCCGACCACATTGTCGACCCCACGACCTACCACATGCACTTGTTTTTTAATGAGCAGTGGGTGGCACGGCCCGATGTTATTTCCTACGGGCACGAAATTGAAGCAGCCTGGCTGCTGTTAGACGCGGCCAAGCTGATAGGGGAGGAGACCTTAATTGATTCGTTTTCAGCAAGTTTGCAGTAGCACTGGCCGCGCTGCCGCCGGAAGGTGTCGCTGGCCGACG
>NZ_JZIR02000245.1:0-1378 GCF_000961955.2 Hymenobacter sp. AT01-02 | reverse complement strand
CTTATAGAGCAGCTTGGGACTGATGCCGAGCTGACGAGCGGCGGCTTGCGTGCTCCGGCTTTCACTGGCTAAGCGCAGGGCCTCGGTGCGAAAGGCCGCATCATAGTGTCGGCGTTTGCGCGGCGCGCCCATGTTCGTTTTCTGAGTCATGACAGAAGGAAGATAACGCCCTTTACTGTCTCACTTCATTAGACCCTCTCACGGCTTCCGGCCTCCTTTACCACGCTATCGTTCGTCCGCACATACGACTTGCACGCGGAGGGGGGCGTACAACACGCGGGAGTTCAGCACGCTGTGGCCCTGCGGCGAGACGAGTAGTTCACCGTGGTCAACACCGACCCGGTTAATGCGGGCATGTACCTGACTGGCATAATAGGCATCGACCAGCGAGTTCGGGGAAAGCACACGGAAGTAGAACACCACGGGCAGCAGCAGGATCCCTAGCCCGAAGGCCAACGGGTCTTTCTCAAAGAACACGAATAATGGGGACTTCGGTGTTGCCATAGTAAGCCACTTGACTAGAGTAATCCACCGCATGAACAGTGGCAAGGCAAACTTAAGAATGCGGTTTACCAAAACGATGGTCGAACCTCCTTTCTCGGTGTTAACAAGCTGCTATAGCCTTTGGATCGCTACTCTGGGGAATGTCAGCACCTGCCCCAGCAGCCGTTGTTACAAGCCTGATCGTTCCTTTGCAGTATGTTACAATCTCGGCCGTACACCTTTTCGGTGACGGTTCACATTACCACCCGTAACAGGATCTGAAGTCCCCGGCTTATCGGGCCTTATAAGCAAGCAGCGGAAGTTAGATAATATATAGGAGTAAGAAACGGCCCAACGCGCTCCGTTAGGCAGAACTCTCCTTCTTATATAAGAACATCTGGGGCACAGAAAGTGGAGGCTTGCCTACTCTATCCATGTTCGTTTCGCCGTGACCAGCACCCACCGCGTGTCTACTCGTTTGAAAATGGCATATCCGCCTTCATACACCATGCGAAAATTGACGCGGGCATACGTTAACTCGGGGTCTAGTGCGATGCTGAAGGCCTCGGGGTCGGAAGTAAGTTGCCAGTAGCCACCCCAATGCCCATACCAGATTTTGATCTGCTGTTCCAAAAAGCGTTGTCGTTTCGCGCTCTCTCCCTTCGAGCGGGCCGGCTTCATAATACCTCCTGTGCCGAGGGGTACATGAGCCCCGCCTAAGAAAGCAGTCAGCGTCTCCCGCAGCGCCGGGGTTAAATACAGCGCCGTTTTTCCGGGCACTTGTACCACTGGGCGAAAACTACCCATCGAGTCGACAGCTACATCCGGCGCTTCTGTGTAAGAGAAGGCGTCCTCGAAGCCAAATTCGGTGCGAATGCTTTGATTAAGTCGGCCA
>NZ_JZIR02000244.1:0-3067 GCF_000961955.2 Hymenobacter sp. AT01-02 | reverse complement strand
CATGAAACATGACCATGAAAAGCTGTTCCAATGTAGGGGTCTACGTACTGGGTGAGGCTGGAGCTTGGAGCTTGGGTTGCTACCTTTTGGGTGCTGGTGCAGGCTGCTACAGCGACAATGCCACAGGCCAGGGCAGTTGCGGAGAGGATGAATCGACTACGGATACGCTTCATGAAAATTTGGTGACTTAAGTAGCAGGGCGTTTGTGAGCAGGCCGGAAACCGAGAAGCTCAGAGACGCCACGTAGGGCACAGCATTCGTGCTAGCCGGTGGCGTTCCGCGTGAATGTGTAGCCAGTGGTACCTACTACCGTGGGCTTTACCCATAACCAAAGAAACAAGCGAGGTGCCTGAAACCTCAGGTTATGTGGTGGTTATACACAAGAAGAACGCCCCAACATGCACGCGGTATTTTATGCCAAGTACGTTTAAAATAGTGATAGTATACCCTCGGTAGTAGGTGCTGGTACTCACATTGGGCACGTTGCGCTTATTGAGGCTAAAGGGTAGCCGTTTCCTGGCTACTGAACCGAAGCCGCGCAGCAGCACCAGTAGTGCACGTGAGGGGGCCTACCTTAAAATTCCTCAGCGACTTACCGAATAGGTTTTGCGCTGTACGCCCACCCCGGTAATCTTCACGGACTGCCAGCCGGTGGGTAAGGTGGTTTTGCTTTGCACAATGCCGGTGGGCGTGATATTGAGTCCCCCAAAACCCATCAGTACGGCTTGCAGCACTCCGCCCGCACCCGTAGCAAAGTAAGTTGGTACCACCTTTGGTTTCGGCAATGACACGGAAGGGAGGTAGCAGATTGGGTTCGTAGGCATCCTTAAACCAGATTTTAGCCTTTTCAGCATTGCCAAGACGCGCGTAAAGCAAGGCAAAGATGGCCTGGGTCATGGCTGGAGTGCCCGCCGTGGGTACCCGGGTTTCGTAGTACTCTAAGTCTTTCCTGATTTGGGCCGGGGCCGTGACGACGTTCAGGGGGTAGGCCAGCAAGTTTACGTCGCCCTGCTTGATGCCTTCGCCCTGGTAGGTGGCGTGCTCGCGGGTAGTGCCATCCGCCATTTTCAGAATCGGAATGTTCTGGGCTACGTGCAGCCAGTCGGGGTTGGCGCGCAAGCCCAGCAGCTTGGCGGCAGCGGCGGCGTTGCGCAGGTTTACCTGAGCGGCGGCGTTGGTAAAGGCGTCGTTGTCCACGTTTTCGGCCCATTCATCGGCGGCAACTACGTTGCGAATGTCGTAGCGCCCGGGGCCGTTGCGCTCCACCCGGCTGGCCCAAAAATCGGCCGTAGCGGATAGGATTGGCCAGCCTTTCTCCCGCAGCCAGCCTTGGTCCTGAGTTACACAGTAGTACTGCCAAGCTGCTAGGGCCACGTCGGCCGAAATATGGTGCTCAAAGGTTCCGCTCAGGGCCCACACGGGCGTTTCTTCCACCCCCATATCGGCGCTTTCCCACGGGTACATGGCTCCCTGGTAGCATGAGAGAAGGCGTTGCGCTGGGCTGGCTCCAGCCGCCGAAACCGGTACTCAAGTAAGGATTTGGCAATTTCAGGGTGCAAGACCAGTAAGGCCGGAAACATCCACACGTCGGTATCCCAAAACACGTGGCCGTTGTAGCCCAGGCCCGAGAGGCCCATGGGCGAAGGCGAGTAATCGGTGCCAGCGCGCGAGAAGCTGTACAAGTGGTAGAGCATGCTGTGTACGTCCTGCTGGGCCTGGGCATCGCCCTGAATCTGAATGTCACTTTTCCACAACTCATCCCAGGCTTTGGCGTGGAAGCTCAATAGGCGCTCCTTGCCCTCAAGGCGGGCAAAAATGGTCAGGCGCTCGGCCTCATTGAGGGGGTCGGCATGGTGGGCAGAGGTGATGGACGAGCCTGCCACCGCGTAGCTGTAGGTTTGCCCGGCTTTCAGCACCTTGTTGAACTTCATCAGGTGCATGTTGCTGTCCCACATTTCATGAATGACCTTGGGCTCCTGTCCGTGCGGCTCACTGAAAAGAAAGCTGTTGGAAGCGCACAGCTGGAGCTTGCCCGTGCTGCTGTGCGCCGACGACGTGAGCAGGCTGAGCGTGACGTGCGGACGGTCTATTTCGTTGTAGTAGTTTTGAACCTCGCGCAGAGCGTCAGGGGCGTCCATGACGCTAGCGGCGGTTAGGGACACGTCTTTTTTGGCCGTTATGGTCACGTCCACCAGTACCGTGTAGGGAAGCTGGCGCAGGGCATAATGCGTGTAGCGGATAGTAGCCTTATCGGCGTAATCGAAGGAAGTAGTCAGCCCAGCATGCTGCATATCCAGCTCCTGCCGGAAGTTGCTCATGTCCTTGCCGGAGAGGCGCTGCCCATCTACCTCCAGGTACATGTTCAGTAGGTTGAAGCTGTTGAGGAAGTTGCTCACCCGGCCCCGCCCGTACTGGTCGTAGGCGCCGGCCAGCACCACGCTTTTCACCTGAAACGGCTCAGGCGAAGAAACCACGCCCAGCATCCCGTTGGCTACCGTGACTCCGTAGTAGTTGCGGGGGTCAACTTGGGCGGCAGTTAGGCGCCAAGGGTCGGGCGTTTGGGCTGCCGCCGGGCGCCACGCAGCCCCGAGGAATAAGGCGAGGGCACAGAGCAGCCTAGGCAAAGTGGGAAAGTGGGTGGTCATGGGAAAGAGGGCGAAAGAACGGGTGGGGCGGGGTTTAGCGCAAGGGTATTACCACGGCCTGCCAGGGCTCCAAGGCTAGGGTAGAGGCGGAAGTAAAGGTAGGGTAGTTATTGAGCCAGGGCATACCGTTGAGAGTCAAGACCCGCTGGGCACCGGCCACTTGCGCTTTTCCGAAGAGAAGTTGAGCACTACCAAAGCCTTGTCGGGGCCGAGGGTGCGGGTGTAGGCGTAGGATGTGGGGGTTGGCTTCGTCCAGCAGGTGGTAGGCCCCGTACACCAGCACCTTGTGCTGCTGCCGCGCGGCCGTGGCCCGCCGGAAGTAATTGAGGACGGAGTTAGGGTCTTTCTCCTGAGCCGCCGCGTTCAGTTGCGGGTAGTTGGGGTTTACCGCAAGCCAAGGCGCACCAGTAGTAAAACCCGCG
>NZ_JZIR02000243.1:0-3686 GCF_000961955.2 Hymenobacter sp. AT01-02 | reverse complement strand
GGGTAGTGCCGACGTAGCTTCTGAAGGAACGATAGGTAATTGCGGCAGAACACGGTTGAATCCTGCACGCCGTCGTTCTGGCCCAGGCACACGGTCACCACGTCAGGCTGGTAGCGGCTAAAGTCCCACGGCAGCAGGTTCTCGCGCATGTTAATTTTGTCGTATACCTGGGGCATGACGTAGGGCAAGTTGCAGCAGCTGTGCATCAGGCCAATGCCCGATACGGCCGTGAGTTGCCACTCGGCCCCTAAGGCGCGGGCAGTAGTAGGGCCATAGGCTTGGTAGGCGTTATGCTGATCTTCCCATTTCCCTTTGCCACACGGCACCGACGATTCATCACTACTAGCCCCGCAAGTAATGGAGTTGCCAATGAACTCGATGCGCCGCGTAGGACGGGCCACCGGAGGAAGTAGCTTGGCGCAACGCAACCCCACAAACTCCAGGTAGCCGATGTTCGATTCGGTGTTCTTGCACACGGTGAGCGTATGCACCTTGCCGGGTAGGTTCTCGGCCACGGTTATTGTGTTTTCCTTGGCCGTCAGGAGCAGGCGTGTTGGCTTGCCATCCACCACTACTTCCAGGTAGTTGTGCTTGCCCCACAGCATCTCATCATTGACCACTACTGCGCAAGATGGTCCCGCAAATCGGGCGGTGAAATAGGCCCCCGGTGCCCAGCAGCGAGGCTTTTTGGCGTCCCTAAAATCAATGCGCCCAGTGTACTGGATATACGGGTTGTCGGCAGGGTAGAAGGTAGTAGCTTGGGCTTCGCTACGGCCAAAGTTGGCAGTGACAGCGCTAGTAGCAATACGGAGAAGACGTGTTTCATGCAAGAGACAGGAGCACAGTAAAAGATTCAGGCTTGCTTGCCGCGTCTGCGGGCGCATCGGTACGGAACGGCACCGCTGGCAGGCCCTCGCGGTTGTAGAGGTTGCCGAGCGGGTTGTTGGCCCAGCTGTAGCGCACGGCCACCGGCGCGGGCACGGCCGCGCAGGTCAGCACTACTTCCTTCGGCCCTGCAAGCGTGGCAGTAGCCCAGTGAAACTGCCCATCGGCCCCGGCCACGGCAAAACCACTGAGCGTGGTGGTACCGCTTTTCAGCAGTAGGCCCGAGCCCGTATTGCCGAACATCAGGCGTACTTGATTGCCGTTCATACGCATGCGTTGGAAGGTAGGACCCGCAGCTACTACCTTTTTATCGCCATACGCTACTTGGCGCGCTACCAGGGCTAAGCGGTGGCCCACGTCCTGCTTGTTGGCGGGGTGAATGTCGTCGGGGTCCCCTAGGTCAATGGCCACGGCCATGCCCGTACGGGGTAGAGCCAGGGTCTGCGCCTGGGCTTCGCGCACCTCAGCCCAGTCAGAAGGGCCGGGGAGGGTAGGTCTTGGTGAAGTTGGCGAGCTGCACAAATAAGAAAGGCAACTCGCTCCCCCAACGGCGCGCCAGTTGCGGATAAGGGCCGGAAACAGCGTGCGGTACTGTGCACCCCGGCCGGTATTGCTTTCACCCTGGTACCAGATAACGCCTTTCAGGGCATAAGGCTGCAAGGGCGCAATCATGTCATTGTCGAGCACGACGTAGGCATGTTCTGAGCGTCTTTTTTCTAGTGTAGCAGGGCGAGCAGGACGCTGCGCTAAAGCAGCCAACGGGGCCTGAAAATCGGGCAACTGTTGTAGGGCTTCGGCGCTTACCCAGGCTTCGGCCGGTGTGCCACCCCAGGGGCTGCTGATTATCCCAATGGGCACATGGTAACGCTGGTACAAGTCGCGGGCAAAAAAGTAGGCCACGGCCGAAAAGCTGCCGGCTGTGGCGGGGCTGCATACCTGCCAGTTATAGCCCTCATTCTCGGTTTGAGGTTGATACGCCACCACTTTCTGCACCGTAAACTGCCGAATCTGCGGGAAGTCGGCCATGGCTACTTCCTGCTCAGCGTTCAGAATAAGCGGATAGCACCGGGCGCAGGCGCGTTTTTGTCGCGCAGCGGCAGTTCCATATTCGACTGACCCGAGGCTAGCCACACGTCGCCTACCAGCACATCATCCACCGTAAGGGTGTTCTGCCCTTTGATGGTAATTGTGTACGGCCCACCGGCCGGCGTGGCGGGTAGGGCTACCTGCCACCGACCGGGGCCGCATTGGGGGTAGCTTGGTAGCTGTGTCCCCGAAACGTCACCGCCACCTGCTCGCCGGGCGCGGCCCACCCCCATACGGGCACAGGCACCTCGCGCTGTACCACCATGTGGTTGCCGACCAGCGCCGGCAAACGCACCGCAGCATGAGCCGCTGAGCCAGTGCCTAGCCAGAGGCCAACAGCATCACCAGTAATGGTTTAGGATTGCTGAGATACATAAAAGAAAGACGAACAGATAATAAGCGGGCATCAGCCAAGATGCCCGCTTAAAGAAAAGCTACTTACCGCCTATTGCCTTCTGAACCGGCGAAGCCGACGCTTGCGTTGTGGTACCAGCGTACCGGAAACGGCGCTGCTGGTCGCCCACGCGCAAGGTGAAAAACCCATCTTCGAGCAGGCGTTGGCCATCGGCAGCAGGATAGCTCAGCGACTGCTGCGGCTGAATGGTGAAGGTCATCTCCCGGCTTTCGCCCGGCTGAAACTCCTGCTTCTCGAAGTGTTTGAGTAGGCGCACCGGCGCGTGATGCGGCCTACCTCGTCGGTCAGGAACCAGAGCACGGCTTCCTTGCCGGGGCGCGTGCCCGTGTTCGTTACGAGCACGGTGGCCCGCACTGGCTTGTTGCCCGTTAGCACCGAGTCGGCTAATTGCAGGTTGCTGTAGCGGAACGTGGTATAGCTCATGCCCGAGCCATACTCCGTGAGCATAGTGCTCTTGATCTTGTTGCCCCGGTTTTCAAAGCCAACCCCAAAGTCACTCAGCTCTAAGCTGTTTTCGTTGTTGTCGTGGTGGTAATTGGCAATGTGGCCGGCTGCCTGCGGGTAGGTGAAGGGCAAGCGGCCGCTAGGATTCACCTTGCCGCTGATGATTTCGGCAATAGCTTGTCCGCCCCCGAAACCCGGCAAGCCGCCCCACAGGACAACTTCTGAGCGTTCGGCCACCGGGCGAATGATATTCGGCCGTCCGCCAATCATGACGAGTACCGTGGGCTTGCCTGCGCCCTGGGCTGTGCGCACCAGCTGCTGCTGGTCGTCGGGTAGGGTCAGGTCGTTGATGTTGCCGAGGCCTTCGGCGTACGGCTTTTCGCCCAGGGCCAGCACCACCGCATCGGCACGACGGGCAGCAGCGGCTATGTTACTCAGCAGCGGCTTGCCGGTAGCATCCTGGTAAGGCATAGTTTCCACCTGCGCATTGGGGTATTCGCGCTTCAGGGCCGTGTAGATGGTCAGGACGTCGGCCGGGTACTGCGCTTCAGCGCGACCTTGCCAAGCCAACGTCCAGCCACCCGCGAGGTTGGCTTTGGAGTCGGCAGCAGGGCCTATGACCAACAGGCGTTTTACCTTGCTAGGAGCTAGGGGTAGGGTGTTCTTTTCGTTCTTGAGCAGTACCACCGACTCGCGGGCCGCCTCCAGGGCATGCTGCTTATGCTCAGGCGCCCCGATGCGGTTGAGGCGGTCGGCGCGGGGTAGGGGGGTGTCGAACATGCCTAGCTCGTCCTTCATTTGGAGCACCCGCCCGGCCGAGAGATTGATGCGCTCCTCCGTAAGACGACCTTCCTGC
>NZ_JZIR02000242.1:0-1721 GCF_000961955.2 Hymenobacter sp. AT01-02 | reverse complement strand
GGCTTTGCTGCCCGCGTTGCTGGGCCTGGGGGCCGGGCGGCGCACCAGCTACCGGGGCGTCCCGGCCGCTGGGCTTGCTACCGCTAGGACTCGCCTTCGTCAAAATCGGCTCCGTGCTCTACGGTAGCGGTTACGTGCTGCTGGCCTTCCTCGATGCCGATTTGGTGCAGCGCTTCCACTGGCTGACCACGCCGCAACTACTCGACGCCGTGGTGGTGGGGCAAGTGACGCCGGGACCGGTATTCACGACGGCCACCTTCGTGGGCTACGTGCTGCTGGGCTGGCGCGGGGCGTTGGTGGCCACGGTGGGCATTTTCCTGCCCGCCTTCGTCTTCGTGAGTCTCAGCCGCAACCTGGTAACGCAGCTGCGGGAGTCCCCGCTGGCCGGCGCCTTTCTCGATGGGCTGAATGCCTCCTCCTGGGCCCTGATGGCGGTCGTGTCGCTGGCGCTGGCTCACACTGCCCTACTGGACCTGCCTACGGTAGCGCTGGCGCTGACCAGCGCGGTGCTACTGCTGCGCTACCGGGTCAATTCTGCCTGGCTGGTGCTAGGCGGCGCGGCCCTGGGCTACGGCCTGCAACAGGCTGGGTGGATGCTGTGAGATGGGGTATGGAAGGCTGGTGTAGTGGGTACGGACTCTCGATTAAATGCTGAACCCAAGCGGTAGCTTAGTAGGACCGCTGCTACTTACGGTGGAGAACTGGAGCAACCAACAATCAAGAAATTCTCCGTGTTGTAAACACCCGTTAAACTATGTCGTATGTTTGCGACATAGATTTCTTATCCTGCATGACCTACGCCAAAACCACCGCCTTCACCGCTGAGCAACAGCAACTGGCCCGCGTGGCTAAAGCGCTGGCGCACCCGGCCCGGGTGGCCATCATCCAGCTGCTAGCGTCCAAACAGACGTGCATCTCCGGCGACATCGCGGCCGAGTTGCCGCTCTCGCGCACCACTGTCACCCAGCACCTGCAGGAGTTGAAAGCCCTGGACCTCATCCGCGGGGAAATCGACGGGCTGACGGTCTGCTATTGCCTCAACACGGAGCTGCTCCAACGGGTCCACCAGCAATTCACCCGCTTTTTCAGTGAGGCCACGGCCAGCCCGGCCTGCGGACCGGCCGTGGCCTGCGCCTGCTAACACTATCCCGTACCCTAACCTCGCTAACCGATGACAATCTTTGAAATGAAGCAGTCCCTGGCCGGACTCGATACCGTGAACTTCCGCCTGCCCTCGGGCGAGTACCTGCCGGCGCACTTCCACGTGACGGAGGTGGGCCTAGTAAGCAAGCACTTCATCGACTGTGGCGGCGTGGAGCGCCGCGAGACCGTGGCCAACTTTCAGCTGTGGGAGGCTGGCGACTACGACCATCGCCTAGCGCCCCAGAAATTCCTACACATTCTGCAGTTGTCGGAAAAGATTCTGGGCCCCGAAGACCTGGACATTGAGGTAGAGTACCAGCAGGCCACCATCGGCAAGTTCGGTCTGGCCTTCGATGGCACCGATTTCGTGCTGACCCCGAAACAAACCGCCTGCCTGGCCCAGGAGGCCTGCGGCATTCCGGAAAAGGAATTTGCCTTGCCGCAGTTGCAAATCGCAGGCTGCACGCCCGGCAGCGGGTGCTGCTAGGCACTGTTAGCGGCGCTGCCCGTAGCGGGTGGCGTCGCTTCGCTTATGCTCGCTAATCCTACTTTTGGCTGAGTTTGACCTCCTGATGACC
>NZ_JZIR02000241.1:0-1430 GCF_000961955.2 Hymenobacter sp. AT01-02 | reverse complement strand
TATATATAAAGAGTATACCGACCAGGAGTCGGGCGGCAAGGCTGATCGGCCTCAGTTCAAGCAACTCTTTCAGGATGCCTACCAGCGCCGCTTCGATGTGGTGATGTTCTGGGCCCTGGACCGCTTTAGCCGAGAGGGCGTCACTGAAACCCTCAATCACTTACAAAAGCTATCCTTTGCCGGCGTGCAGTTCAAAAGCTACACCGAGCAGTACTTGGACTCCACGGGCATGTTTAAGGATGCCATCATCAGCATCCTGGCCACCATCGCCAAACAGGAACGCGTGCGGCTGGGGGAGCGAACCAAGGCGGGCATGGCCAAGGCCGTGGCGAAGGGCAAGGTAGTAGGCCGGCCCGCGGTGGACCACCAGCGTGAGCACGTGTTGCGTCTCAAGGCCACCGGCATCTCAAATCGGGCTATTGCCACCGCCCTGGGGATATCACCCACCACCGTAGGAAAGCTACTACTGGAGTAGCTTGTTGAAGTATATGTTCATGTTGTAAATAAAAATTAACACTACCTAAATGGATTTATCACAATCACACATTTTGGCATTTGATTATATTATAGTTATCGAATCTCTACCCCTGGGTGAAGACAGAACTGGAAAAATATTATTTGATACAGTTATAGATAGGAGAGCAGAACAAAAGGACATAGGAGCTATTTATAGATATGTTTCTAACAAAGAAGAGCTTAAAAAAAGCATTCTTAGATATTAAGAATATCTTCATTCAGCTAGGCAAAATACCTCTCATTCATATAGAGGCGCATGGTGCTCATGACTTTCTTAAGTTGGAATCAGGCGAGGAGGTCTCGTGGGTTGTTGTAGCCCACCTATTAGGAGAAGTTAACAGATTGCTTAAAAACAAACTGATTGTAGTACTTGCTAGCTGCCACGGCATCCAATTGCATAAAACTATCAATGTGCTTACCCCTGTTCCATTCTACCTACTCGTTGCTCCTTTAGCTACAGCATATGAGCAAGATATAAAGTCGGGTTTCGTAGAGTTTTATGAGAACTGGATCGATCATACGTCAGATAACGAAATAGGCAAAAATTTTAATAGAGCAATACGCCTTCTTAATGAAGACAGAGACACTGAATTTAAATATGTACTCTCTGAACTTGCTTTTGATAATAGATGGAATCAATTTCTGAAAGAATATCCTACAAAAGAAAGATTAAATAGTCTTGTTGATAAAATGCTTAGCACGATGGTTATCAGAGGTGCTAACCCTGATCAATTAAGGCTGCTTTTCACATCTATTCCAGAATTTCCAGATCAGAGTAAAGAATATTTCCGCAAGAAATTCTTGATGTTAGACTAGGCTTTCTGTCCTTTTTGTGGGGTAGAGTTGAGTTGAGCTTTGAGTCCACTGATTCAATGTTCACTTAATCCTCTATCCTATGAGAATTTATCTGGTCG
>NZ_JZIR02000240.1:0-1413 GCF_000961955.2 Hymenobacter sp. AT01-02 | reverse complement strand
GCTCATGCCCGTTATTACCAGCGCCGGAATAGACACCATGTACTGGGTTTCGGCGGAGCCTGCGGCCGTTGTGACGCTAACCTTGTTGGTCACGTCTTTGGGTATTGTCCGCGGCACGCGCAGCGTAATTTCCGTGGAGGTAATGTAGGCGTCTTTCAAGTCGGCTTCCACGTCATTAAACATCACTTTCTGCACGTTGCAGAAGTTACTACCCTGGATGATAACCCATTCGGCGAGCTTACCGGTGGTCAGGTTCGAGGTACGGTCGGTGGGGGCGCTTACCTGGCTAACGGTAGGCATGCCACCACACACGTTGTCGTCCTCTTTTTCGCAGGAAGAAAACAAGAGAGAAGCAGCCAGCAGCGCGAAAGCGCTTGCTTTACTGAGAGAAGTATACGAGTTCATGGGAATTGTATGAAGGGAGTGGGATGGGAAGTGCAGGCACCTTCTGTGGGGCCAACTAGTCCCACAGAAGGTGCCTGCTGAGTTGCTACCAGCCAGGGTTGTTACCGCCAATGAGCTTGTTGGCATTCACTTCCGAAATCGGAATCGGGTACAGCAGGTGCTTCTGCTGGCGGCGCTTTATCACGTTGTTCTCATCAATATCGATGGCGTTCATCACCGGCAGATAGATGCCCCAGCGGATCAGATCCCAGCGCCGGTCGCCCTCCAGGGCCAGCTCCCGGCGGCGCTCTTCCAGCACAAACGAGCGAAATTCCCGCTGATTGAGGCTGCCTACCTCCGTGGCACCGTTGCGGCGCCGAATCTGATTTACAGCGTTTTTGGCGGCGGCGGTTGGGCCACCGCTCACTTCGTTATCAGCTTCGGCAAAAATCAAGAGCACATCTGGGTAGCGCAGCAGTGGGAAATGAAAGTCGCCCAGGGTCACGTTGTTTTTCGCCACCGCCTCAAACTTGCGCAGGCGGGCAATCCGGCCATCATCCAGGCCCGATACGTCGGTGGGCTGGTAGCCGTACTTGGCGCGCTTGGCCACGGCAGCCGGGCTGTTGTCTACCCCTTCCACCACGGAGCTGTCGCTCAACGGGTAGTAGTGAAACTGGGTGTTGCTCCACATTTTCCAGCGGTGCAGCACGCCGTCGGTGATGCGCTGGTCGTTTCCCTCAAAGTTGTGGTACCACTGGTAAGAAGTACCAATCCAGCCGCCTTCCAGCTGGTCAGCCTTGCTGGGGTCGAGGCGACCACGACGGAACAGGGAGATTTCGTTGCCAAAATCAGGGTTTTCGGAAACGCTTTGCAGCGCCCAGGTATGCTCCCCACGGTTACGGTTGGCTACGGTCCACACCTCGGCGTGCGAAGGAAACAAGTAGTACTCGCCGCTGTTCATCACTTCCTGTGCTTTGTCGCGGGCCAGCTTAAAATACTCGGCTGAGTTCAGACTTTCCAGGCCCGCTA
>NZ_JZIR02000024.1:0-101867 GCF_000961955.2 Hymenobacter sp. AT01-02 | reverse complement strand
GCTGGTAGAAGGTCTTTTGTAGGAAGTCCTCAATGGGCTGCTTCAGTACCTTTTCAGCCACGCGCTTCAGAATGATAAAGCTGAGGTCGGAATACTCCACGGGGTACTTGCCCTTTACCTTAGGCAGTAGCGTGGAGCGCTGCACCCACAGCCAGACAGAGTCTTCCGACGTGCTTAGGCTGTACAAGTCGGGTGTTACTTCTTTCGAGAATTGGGGCGACTCAGTACTGGCGTAGAAGGTAGGCTTGGGCCCCGTCTTGGTAATGGTCTTTTCCCAGGTAGCGATGCCAGGCTTGAGGCCCGCTTGGTGCATAAGTACCTCGCGCACCGTCATGTCTTTCTTGTTGGTGCCCTTCAGCTCCGACAAGTAGGCCGCTACCTTGTCATCCAGGTTGAGCTTGCCTGATCTTTGAGGTACATAATAGCCTGCAGCGTCCCTGCTACCTTAGTCACCGAGGCCAAGTCGTAAAGCGTGCTGCTATTGACGGGCTGCGATTTATCATAGGTGCAATAGCCGTAGCTTTTGTCAAACACCACCATCCATCTTTAGCTACCAGCACTTGGCAGCCTGGTGCAGCAGCATACGCTACCGACTCCAGCGCGATATTGTCAATCTGAGCTAGGGTACGAGAGTCGAGGCCGGCTTCTTCCGGGGTGCCATAGCGTAGGCGCCGCAAATCAGGCGTAGGCAGGCCCGTGCCGGCTTTTAATGTTTCGGATATGGTGACGGGTAGGCGCCCCTTCGCCGACAATGCCCCGAACAGGATTTGCGGCATCACTAGCTGGGACGCGTAGTTGTCCTCATAACCGCACACAAGGTACGGGCTGTTTCGAGGTGCTTCAGCGAGTAGGCGTTGCCAAAAGCCACAACCACCGTTTTGATGTTCTTATTTGCTTGAAGCTCCTTCAGGAATTTCAGCGCGCCCTCCCCAATGCCATAGCTATGGGTGGGCGTATTGTTCATGTTATGCAAGCTCACCACCACCACGTTGTAGGGCGTGAGGCGGCTGCTAATCCGGGCGAATGTGGAGTCGACGGCGTAGCGGTTGGGTACGGCGTATACGGGGCCGCTTTGGTACTTACCCATAATCTCCCGGTAGGTAGGCGCATCAGAGCCGATAGTCACGGCGGCTATGCGCAACGTGTCCAAGCGGTTGAAGGGGAGGAGGCCGTCTTCGTTCTTGACGACGGTAGTCGCGTGCTCGTATATCTGCTGCTGTACCGTCCGGCTCAGGGGGCGGTTCAGGTTGGTCATCAGATTGGGCACATCAATGGACTGGTAATGATTCAGGCCCGCCCAATACTTGGCCCGCAGAATTTTACGCACCCGCTGGTCTACGTCAGCCTGATCTACTTTGCCGGCCGCGATGCTCTCTTTAATCTTTTGCAGAGCCACGGGCACATCTTCCGAAAACAGAAGCACGTCGTTGCCGGCGGCCAGGGCTAAGGCATCCAACTCGCCGGGCTTGTAGAGGTCCGACACGCTTTTCATGTTCAGTGCGTCAGTAAACACCAGGCCTCGGTAGTTCATCTTTTCCTTCAGTAGGCCCGTCACTAAGTTCTTCGAAATAGTGGCCGAAAGAGTGCGGACAGTATCGAACAACGGCATGTAGAGGTGACCCACCATCACGCCCATTACGCCCTGCTCAAACGACTTCTGGAATGGATACAGGTCTACGTTTGTGAGGCGGGCCAGATCGGAGTTGATAACCGGTAGGGCCACGTGGGAGTCAACATCCGTGTCGCCGTGCCCAGGGAAGTGCTTGACCACGGCCACAATACCGTGGTCCTGTAAGCCGCGGATGTAGGCAATGCCGCGCTTGGCTACTTGCTCCTTATTCTCCCCAAACGAGCGGTTGCCAATAACTGGATTATCTGGGTTGGAGTTGACGTCGATGACGGGCGAAAAGCTCACGTGCACGCCCAGAGTCTTCATCTTCAGGGCAATTTCGCGGCCCATCTGATAAACGTACTGATCATCGTCCATGGCCCCCAGCGTCATTTGCTTAGCAAAGTGCATGCTGGAATCAAGGCGCATATCCAAGCCCCACTCAGCATCCATGGCTACTAGCAGGGGTACTTTGGCTGCGGCCTGGTAGCGGTTGGTCAGCAGGGCCTGGCGGCGCGGGCCACCCTGCAGAAACATTAGGCCACCGATATTGTAGTTCTTAATCAAAAACTCGGTGTACTGGGCGTGCTTGCGGTCCTTGTTGGAGTAGGCCGCTACCATAAACAGCTGACCCAGACGCTGATCGGGCGTCAGGGAGTTAAACACGCTGTCTACCCAATTCTGCTCGGCTACTGACATTGGCCGCTCCCCTTCTTCCCGTGGTGAGGAAGACGAAATAAGCAGACCCGTAATGGCCAGTACTAACAAAAATATTCCAATCCGAAAGTCTTTGAGCATCGGCTCCGGTGGTTCGTGCTGAGGGGTAATGAAAGATGGAAGGCGAGTTGAAAAGCCCTACTTTTGTCCCTCCAAAAAGGGTGCCGGGCCGCGACGTCGGTGGGGCGTCGGACCACAGTTGCGGACCGTTTAGCTCCTACCTTCTACACTTCCCAACGCAGGAGCCGAAGATTCCGTCTCATGCAGCGCCCACAAAAGTTGGCCGCAAACTTACGGATTATTTCCCGACGCCGGTTGTTATCAGGCGGATAGCTGCTCATAACAGCCGTGCGGCTTCCCGCATTTTTTCTTCGATTTTAGCTTCTGTATGGCGGATATCATTCAACTGCTTCCTGAATATTTAGCTAACCAAATTGCTGCCGGTGAGGTAGTGCAACGCCCCGCTTCTGCCGTAAAAGAACTGCTAGAAAATGCCGTAGATGCTGGCGCCACCCAAGTGCAGCTCATTGTAAAAGATGCCGGCAAACAGCTTGTGCAAGTGGTAGACAATGGAGCCGGTATGAGCCCCACTGATGCGCGCATGAGCCTGGAGCGTCATGCTACCAGTAAAATCCGCACCACCGACGACCTGTTTCGCATTCGTACTCTGGGCTTTCGTGGGGAGGCCCTGGCCAGTATTGCGGCCGTAGCTCAGCTAGAGTTGCGCACCAAGCAGCGCGAACAGGATACTGGCTCACTGCTGCTGGTAGAAGGTTCTCAAATCAGTAGCCAGCAGCCCGTAGCTTGCCCCGATGGTACGAGCATTGCCGTGAAGAACTTGTTCTTTAATGTGCCCGCTCGCCGCAATTTCCTCAAAAGCAACGCGGTGGAGATGCGCCACATTCTGGATGAGTTTCAGCACGTGGCATTAGCTAACCCAAATATCAGCTTCTCGCTGTTTCAGAACGATTTAGAGGTGTTCAACCTGCCGGCGGGCAAGCTGAGCCAGCGCATTGTGAGCTTGTTGGGCAATGGCTACAAGGAGCAGCTTGCGCAGGTGGAGGAGGTAACGCCCTTCATTGCCGTACGTGGGTTTATTGGCAAGCCGGAGTCGGCCAAGAAAAGTAGGGGCGACCAGTTCTTCTTTGTCAACAATCGGTTCATTCGCTCAGCCTACCTCAACCATGCCGTGCTGGCTGCTTACGAGGGGCTCCTCCCCAAAGACACCCATCCGTTCTACGTGTTGTTCTTGGAGCTTGACCCCAAGACCATCGACATCAATGTGCATCCCACCAAAACCGAAATCAAGTTCGAGGACGAGAAGACGGTATACGCCATTGTGCGGGCAGCTGTGAAGCAGAGCCTGGGCCTGCACAACATGGCGCCCTCCTTAGACTTTGATGGCAACGTGAACTTCGCACCCATTCAACCTTTGCGTCTGTCGGGGGTGGAGAAAAATCCTTTTGCTCAGGACTTCCAGCCGGATGCCCTAGCCTCAGCCGCCTCGCGAGCTGCCAGCACGCCGGCCCCGCGCGAAAAAGGCGACAAGAGCGTGCGGCCTGAAGCATTCGAGCGCCAACTGCCCCCGCGGCCTACGGAGCAAGCCAAGCGCGACCTGGAGGACTTTTACAAGAGCCTCAGCCAGCTGAGCGTGCCCGATGTGGAGCACGAAGCTACTGCGGTAGGGGTACCCGTGCCCTCCGCGGCGGCCCTGGTGGCCGCACAGCCCACAGACGACGAAGCAGGGCGGCCTGCCAAGCCAATAGCGTCAGAAGTACCCGCGCCTGCTCCCACGCCAGCACCTCCCGCTTTTGCGAGCAACGCAGCCCCAGCGGCAGTGGCTACCTCGCCGGAATTACCCCTGCGGGAATCCTCCACAGGGCCCGGCAACAAAGTATTGCAACTGCACCAGCAGTACTTACTTGTGCCCGTGAAATCGGGGGTAATGCTGATTGACCAAGTGGCAGCGCGGGAACGGATTTTGTTTGAGCAGTACGCCCAGAGCCTAGAGCGCGAAAATAGCGCTTCGCAAACCCTGCTGTTTCCGCGTACCGTCACGTTCACGCCCCAAGACTTTGCCATTCTGCGTGAAGTAGAAGAAGCCCTGAAAGCTTTGGGCTTCCGCTTCTCCGATTTTGGCAAGTATACTATTGCGGTGGAAGGCATTCCAACCGACGTGCCCGCCCGCGACGAGAAGGAGCTGCTAGAAGGGCTTATCGAACAGTTTCGCAACCATGCTGGCCCCGTAAAGCTGGACCGGCGTGAGCAGATGGCTCGGGTGTTGGCCCGGCGCGTGGCAACCAGTGCTGCGGGCGCCCGCTTGTCGGAACTAGAGATGACGGCGCTGGTGGACAAGCTCTTTGCCTGCTCCGTACCCAACTACACGCCCGATGGCCGCCGAACCTTGGTGCTGCTTGAGTTAAGCCAAGTGCAGGACTTTTTCCGTAGGCCCTAGCGCGCTCACGCTCTACTTGCTCTAGCGGCAGCAGAGGCGCGTACGTCTCGTTCACCTTTTATCAGCCAAACTGGTACGTAATGTTTCAGCTTACCCCCACGGTCCGAAATCTGCTAATTGCCAACGTGCTGGTATTTTTTATCAGCCTGCAGCTGCCCAATCACCTGGGGTTTCTGGCGTTGTATCCATTCGCCTCACCTCTGTTTCAGGTGTGGCAGCCGCTTACCTACATGTTTATGCATGGAGGAATTGGGCACTTGTTCTCCAATATGCTGGGCCTGATTGTGTTCGGGCCGCTGCTAGAGCAGCGCTGGGGCGGCCAGCGCTTTCTCACCTACTGGCTGATCTGCGGGCTAGGGGCGGGCCTGTTGTATAATGGGTTGCGTACCTATGAGCTAAACCGCATGCACCACGACATCGAGGTGTTTCGCCAGGAGCCTACCGATATTCATTTGCTGGATTTTGTGGAGCATAACACACCCGAAGCGGAAGATTCCTACGCACCCATCATGCGGCAGCTCCATAAAACTCCCGACGATGCCAGCCTGATTTCAGGAGTTCTTACTAGCATGGAAACGGTATACGCCCGGGGAATGGTAGTGCCTATGGTAGGCGCCTCCGGGGCATTGTTTGGAATCTTGCTGGCCTTTGCCTTTTTCTTCCCCAATACTACGCTGTTTATGTTCCCGCTGCCTTTCCCCATTAAGGCGAAGTACATGGTGGTGCTCTATGGATTATATGAGTTCTACACGGGCGTGGAGCGGACGCCGGGTGACAACGTGGCACACTTTGCTCACCTGGGGGGAATGCTGGTAGGCTTCATCGTGTTGATGTTTTGGCAGCGTAACCGCGCCCGCCTATACTAGCCCGGTAGGGAGTTGGCAGGGCCGAGGTAGATTGCATGAAAATTGCAGTACTTCCCGCCACAGCCACGTCTCCTTTCTCCGTTGGCTGCTTCTAATTCCTGTTCTTCATGAGTATCGCAAACGATATCCGCACTGCTTTCAGCCGCCGCGACAATGCTCTCAATCAGCTGCTGCTGATAAACGTGCTGGTGTTTGTAGTGTTGGTGCTAGTAAAAGCCGTCATGACGCTCTCGAGCGTGGGGCCCTATTACGACAACGTAATTCGGCAGTTTCAGCTGCCATCGGCACTGCCTAGCTTGCTGCGCCACCCCTGGACGGTGCTCACCTATGCTTTCACCCACGAAAGCTTTTTTCACATCCTCTTCAACCTACTCAACCTGTACTGGTTTGGTGCCCTCATTCGGGAGTATCTCGGCGACCGGCGCCTCGTAAGCTTATACGTGCTGGGCGCCCTAGCCGGTGCACTGCTGTTCATAGTAGGCTTCAACCTAATACCGGTGCTACGGCTGCACCTAGGTGCCACGCTGATTGGGGCCTCGGCATCAGTAACGGCTATTATTATGGCGGCCGCTACCCTGCTACCCGACTACACGTTCAGCTTGTTTCTCTTTGGACCAGTCCGTATCAAGTACATTGCTGCCGTTGTTATTCTGTTGTCCATCATGGCTATCAATGAGGGCAACCCCGGCGGGGGCTTAGCTCACATTGGCGGAGCAATTCTCGGTTTTGCATTTATCAAGCAGCTCCAAGCGGGCCGCGACCTTGGCCGTCCGGTACAAGCCGTCGGCGACTGGTTTGTGCGCTTGGCTACGGGCCGTCCTAACCTCCGGGTTACGCACCGGAATGCTACCCCAGCCGAAGCTGCCGCCTCGGCCAAGAAGGGTTCTTTCCCCAAGCCCGAGCAGGATGAGATTGATGTGATTCTGGATAAGATTTCCCGCTCCGGCTACGAGAGTTTATCTAAAGACGAAAAGCAAAAGCTATTCCGGGCCAGCCAGAAGTAGGAGTTTGCTAGTAAGACCAAAGGCCCGCCGAAGAACTTCGGCGGGCCTTTGGTCTTACTAGCTAGTGGTAGCCTAAGCGCTAGCCTTGCTCATGTTATCGAGGGCATCCATTACTTCTTTCACGTGGCCGCGGGAGGTTTCCAGGAGGGCTTTTTCCTCGTCGTTGAGTTGTAGCTCTAGTACTTTCTCAATGCCATTCTTGCCCAGAATAACCGGAGCGCCTAAATACACGCCGTCGATGCCGTACTCGCCTTCTAGCTTGATGCATACGGGGAACACGCGGCGCTGGTCACGCACAATGGCTTCAACCATCTGAGCCGCCGCCGCACCGGGGGCATACCAGGCGGAGGTGCCCATCAGCTTTACCAGCTCGCCACCGCCCACGGCCGTGCGCTGCACAATGGCATCTAGTTCTTCTTTGCCAATTAGCTCCGTTACGGGGATACCTCCTACCGTGGTGTAGCGGGGAAGGGGTACCATCGTGTCGCCGTGCCCACCCATGAGTACGGCCTGAATATCCTTGGGGCTCACGTTGAGAGCTTCCGCCAAGAAAGCCCGGTAGCGGGCCGTATCTAGAATGCCTGCCATGCCAAACACCTTCTCGCGGGGCAAGCCGGAGGTGAGGTGAGCTTGGTAAGTCATCACGTCCAACGGGTTGCTTACGATGATGATGATGGCATTGGGCGAGTACTTTACCACCTGCTCCGTTACCGACTTTACGATGCCTGCATTGGTCGAAATCAGGTCGTCGCGGGTCATGCCAGGCTTACGAGGTAGGCCAGAGGTAATTACCACCACGTCTGAATCGGCGGTGCGGCTGTAGTCGCCCGTGACACCCACGGTGCGAGAGTCGTACCCAATGATGGGGGCCTTCTGCCAGATGTCGAGGGCCTTGCCTTCGGCAAAGCCTTCCTTGATATCCACCAACACGATTTCGTTGGCAATTTCGCGGGTGGCCAGTACATCGGCGCAGGTAGCGCCCACATTGCCAGCTCCAACTACGGTAACTTTCATTGGGTGAGGAATTAGGGTGAGGTAAGGAATGGTTCGGGTAAAAGTAACCGAAAACGCGTGGCTCGGTAGCCCTTTACCCGGAAAGTTCTTCACCACTTCCTAATCTTATTCAACCCCTGCTATTGTGGCCTTCCAACAGGATGAGCCGTAGTCATAACGCGGCTTGAAAGCGGCGCGCGGCCCGGAAACAACCTACATCCGTTTCACTACCAGCACCCGCTCCGTTTCCTCGGTCACCTTAAACCGGTCATCGGGGCGGAAGCCAATAACCCAGGCAATCTTGCCGTCGCCTGATACGAGTACCTGCACGTTGTCTTTGAGGTTGAGGGGTACTTTTTGGTCGATGAGAAAATCGGAGAGCTTTTTCTTGCCTTTCATCCCAATGGGCATAAACCAGTCGCCCTCCTGCCAGGCTCGTACCGTGAGTGGAAACTTCAGTGCATCGGCGTCTAGGGCGGCCACGGCCTTTCCTTTCGGAATGTCAAAGCCTTCCGCTACCTCGTGCAGCTCCGTGCGCAAGTGTAAGCCATCAATCTTAAGTACTTCCTGCCCCGCCGCAAGTTGGTGGGTGCCAAATTTTGAGAGGTTCTTAGGCGTGATTACCAACTGCTCCCGGTCCTTCACCAACCGGTGCGTCGGCGACTCAAACCGGCGCCCCGGCTCGGCCCCAAAGCTGTGCACAATGTCTTTCACTACCACGTAGGAAAACCCGAAGGGACGGAGCAGCTCATGCAGTACCAGCGTGGTAGCCGCCGTTTTTTGCAGGGTGCGGATATCAAGGTAGGTGGCCTCGGGGTCGTCGCGGCGTGCCTGGGCGGCGGTTTCTTCCACGTACCGGCGCACAATTTCCTCGGCCCCACCCACGCGCTCCGCCGTGATGTGAAGCGTCTGGTCGAGGCTGGGGTTAATCTCGCGCAATACGGGCAGCACTTCTATGCGCAGAAGATTACGCTGGTATACGGGGCTGTCATTGGAGGCATCTTCCCGCCAAATCAGGCGGTTTTCTACCAAGTAGTCGTACAAGTCTTCGCGGCCCACGGCTAGTAGGGGGCGCACGAGGTAGCCATTCTTCGGCCGAATGCCGTGCAGGCCGGCCAGGCCAGTGCCGTGGGTGAGGTTGAGCAGCATAGTTTCGGCAGCATCGCGCTGGTGATGCGCCGTCACGATGTAGTCGAAGCCTTGGGTGCTGCGCACTTCTTCAAACCATTGGTAGCGTAGGGCGCGGGCCGCCATTTGGGTAGAAATGCCTTCCTGCTCAGCAAACTTCTTGGTTTGGAAGAACTCAGCGAAGTAGGGCACATCGTACTGCTTCGCCAGCTTGCGCACAAACTGCTCATCGGCATCGGCTTCCTCGCCACGCAAGCCAAAGTGACAATGAGCAATGGCGAACTGTGCGCCCAGCTTGCGCAGCACGTGAGCCAGCACCACCGAGTCGAGGCCGCCGCTGACGGCTACCAGCAGCTTGTCCGTAGGAGTGAAGAGGGTATGTTCCTGAATGTAAGATTGAATGCGGTCGAGCATGGGGAGAGGGTGTTCTACAGAACAGATGAAGGCAAACAAAAGGGGCGCTCTTTACCTCAGAAGAGGGAATAGCTGCGTTCTAATTTCTAGCTTTAATGCCGGGCTTTTCTGTTCTCAGAATGCTTGGCATGTACTATCCTGCAAAGATGGCCGTTAGCGACGGGCCTTCTGTACCTTTGTGCGTAAATGTCGTTCCCGAAGTCTCTATTCCTCCTGCTTCTTGCGCTGCTGCCTCTGCTCGCCGCCGCCCAACAACGCCCTGCCTCGCGCGCCGAAGCTCAAGCTACCCCCCTCCAGAAAGGTGAAAAGATTCAACTGCTGGAAGGCACGCAACGCCTAGTAGGGGGTGCCTTCAACGGGGTGCAAATCCGCAAGCTCATTGGCAACGTGGGGTTCCGCCAAGGAACCACGCTCTTGTACTGCGACTCGGCCTACCAGTACGTAGACCGCAATGCGTTGGAAGCTTTCAGCAACGTGCGCATTATCCAGAATGACACCATCACCATTACCGGCGACCGGGGTTTCTACGATGGTGATACCCGCACGGCCCGCATGACTGGCAACGTGACCATGCGCGACCCGCGCATGACTCTAACAACCCAACTGCTCGACTACGACCTAAACCGTAACCTAGCCTATTATAGTACGGGCGGCCACTTGCAAGACCCCGAAAATACGCTGGATAGCCAGTTCGGCTACTACAATACCGTGTCTAAAGTGTTCAGCTTCAAGCGCAATGTGAAGCTAGTTACCACCGAAAACAAGATTGACACAGATACCCTGCAATACAATACCATTACCAAAATCGCCTACTTCTTTGGGCCTACCCGTATTGTTGGCAAGCAGGGCAACCTCTACGCCGAAAACGGCAATTACAACACCCTGACTAAAGTATCGAACTTCGCTCGCAACGCCCGCATCGAAACCCCAAACTACTTGCTCGGCGGCGACAAATTGTATTACAACGAAGCCCAGCAGTACGGGGTGGCTACCGGCAACGTGTCGATGACGGCCAAGAAGGACAACATTGTGATTCGCGGCGACGTGGGCAAGTATTGGCGCGTTCAGGGCCGGGCTAAGGTGTATGGTACGCCCGTAATGCGCAACATCAACGACAAAGACACGCTGTACCTAGCCGCCGATACGCTCGTGAGCTTGGAAGGACGGCCGCCGAAGAATGTGGCTGGCGTTATCTACGCCTACCGCAAGGTTCGCATCTTCCGGCCCGACTTGCAGGGGCGCTGCGACTCCTTGACTTACGACCGCCAGGACTCCATCATCTACCTCAGCCACGACCCGGTTCTCTGGAACAACAAAAATCAGCTTACTGCTGATAGCATGGAGATTCAGCAGCGCCGGGGAAAAATTGACCAAATGCGCCTATTTGGGCACGCCTTCATCATCGGTCAGGACACGCTACTGAACTACAACCAGGTGAAGGGCCGCAATATGGTGGCCTGGTTTAAAGAAAATAAAATAAAAAAAGTAGACGTGCTTGGCAACGCCGAGAGCCTCTACTACGCTCTTGAGGGAGATACGGCTGTTTCCGGTATGAATAAAGCGGTATCGGCCAATATGGTATTGCGCTTCGGCGAAAGCACCCTGCAAACCATCACTTTCCTCACCAACCCCGATGCCAGCTTTATTCCGCCCAAGGAGCTTAAGCCTGAAGACCAGCGCTTGGCCAACTTCAATTGGCGCCCCAAGGAACGCCCCACGCGGCGACAAACGTTAGGAACGCGCTTTGCACCGCCGCGCAAGAAGAAAGCCACCCCCAAATCCAAATCCACTACCCGCTCGGCAAAAGGGGGTACCAAACGCCCCGCCGCTAAGCGAGCGGCCCCCGCTACAAAGAAATGACAGGCATTTCGCCGCCCCAACTTGCTCGTTTTTGATTCGGCTCTGTAATCGTTACCTTTGCGCCCTTATGCACTTCTTTCGTCCTACATTTTTCGTCCTGTTATTGAGCGCGTTGCTACTTGGCTCGTGCAGCGGCTATCAGAAGCTGCTCAAGAGTAGCGACGTCAATAAGAAGTACGAAGCCGCTACTCAGTATTATGAGAAGGGGGATTACTTCAAGGCTGGTAGCTTACTAGAAGAACTGCTGCCCTTGCTCAAAGGCCGCCCGGAAGCAGAGAAAGCGCAGTTTTACTTCGCCAATACCAACTTCCAGCAGCGTAACTACACGCTGAGCGCGTACTACTTCCAGCAGTTCTACGACACGTACCCGAATTCTACCTTGGCTGAGGAAGCTATGTTCCTGCACGCTAAGTCGCTGTTTCGTGACTCTCCGGAGTTTCAACTCGACCAAACCAATACGCTTTCGGCCCTGGAAGGCATTCAGGAATTCCTGAACCGCTACCCCGAAAGCAAATTCCGCTCGGAAACCGAAGGAATGTCGCAGGAGCTACAAAAGAAGCTAGAGAATAAAGCTTTCCGTAGCGCCCGGTTGTATTACGATCTGCGCTACTACCAGTCCGCCGTGACGGCATTTACGAACTTCCAGCAGCAATATCCTTCCTCGGCTTACAACGAGCAGGCTGCCTTTCTTAAGCTAAACGCGCAGTACGACTTGGCGAAGGAAAGTGTAGAGCAGAAGCAGCGGGAGCGTTACTTAGAAGCTATTGCCTTCTACCAGAATTTCATTGACACGTACCCGCAGAGCAAGAATCTCAAAGACGCCGAGCGTATGTACGACTTTGCCCGCGACGAAGTAGCTAAACTAAAGCCTACCGAGCCAACAGCAGCTAAGTAAGGCAAACAAGACCTAGGATGTGCCTAGCACGATGAGCTACCGCCCGTAGCGGAAAGTGCCCTACTTCCTAGCTCGTTTGCATATATCTTTCATTTGCACCTCAACACACACTACATAAGATGAAGACTCCAAATAGCGTCCCTGCTTCCATCGTGACCCGCAACATGTCGGACTTCGCGGCTGCAACTGGCAACGTGTACGAGAGCATTGCCATCATCTCGAAGCGCGCCAACCAAATTTCTGTGAAGCTGAAAGAGGAGCTGAATGGTAAGCTGGCAGAATTTGCTACTACCGTCGACAATCTGGAGGAGGTATTCGAAAACCGTGAGCAGATCGAAATCAGCAAGCACTACGAGCGTCTGCCCAAGCCGACCAACCTCGCGGTAGAAGAGTTCTTGGAAGGCAAAGTGCACTTCCGCACTCCGGCTGAGGAAGAAGTAACCGAAGCGCGCAAGCCCGAGTAAACTGCACAGTACTCCCTAAAAACGGATTACATAGATACCGCTCCGAACGGGTCTGTGTAATCCGTTTCGTTTGTGGGGGTGAGCTTGTTGCTAAACTGTAGCCGTCCTGACCACCTTACTTCTGTATATTTCGATGAGTACACCGGCATCTTCCTTGCTCGGCCGAAAAATTCTGCTGGGCGTGTGCGGTAGTATTGCCGCCTACAAAGCGGCGCTAGTGGTGCGGCTGCTTGTGAAAGTCGGGGCGGAGGTACAAGTAGTACTTACTCCCTCGGCGCTAGCCTTCGTGACGCCGCTCACCCTAAGCACGCTTTCGAAAAAGCCGGTGCTGCAAGGCTTTCTGAAAGATGAAGTGGCAGGCGAGTGGCACAACCATGTGCATTTGGGCCTGTGGGCGGATGCGCTGGTAGTGGCTCCTGCTTCGGCCAACACACTGGGCCACCTCGCCAATGGCCTCTGCGACACCCTGCTGGATGCCGTATACCTGTCGGCGCGCTGCCCGGTATTTGTGGCGCCAGCTATGGATCTGGATATGTACCAGCACCCAGCTACGCAGGCTAACCTTAGACACCTACGCCAGTATGGTACTACTGTGTGGGATTCGCCAGCGGGAGAACTAGCCAGTGGCCTCAGCGGACCCGGTCGCATGCTAGAGCCAGAGGCCATTGTGGCAGCCCTAGAAGACTTTTTTCAAGAGAAAAAGGAGCACCAATAATCTACCTTTCCGAGCTACTTAGCCGCGGGCACTAGTTTGCTGCTAAAGTGGCCTCGGCTACTTTTTAGTATCTCATGCAACACATGCGCGTCCTCGTTACTGCGGGCCCCACCTACGAACCCCTGGACCCAGTACGATTCATTGGCAACCATAGTACCGGCAAAATGGGCTACGCGCTGGCCGAAACCTTTGCCGCGGCCGGGGCTGACGTTACGCTGGTTAGCGGCCCAACAAGCTTGCCCAATCCAGGGCATCCCCACATTCATACCCAGCGCGTACAAACGGCCGATGAAATGTACGCTGCCGCCGCCGCCGTAGCAGGCACTGCCGATGTGTGGGTTTTTGCCGCCGCCGTGGCCGACTACAAACCCGCCCACGTAGCGCCGGAAAAAATCAAAAAGGCTGGTGATACGCTCACGTTGGAGCTAGTAAAAAACGTGGACATTGCCGCCACGCTGGGGAAAACCAAGCGGCCCGAACAATTTTCTGTAGGTTTTGCGTTGGAGACTACAAACGAAGAAGCTCACGCCCTCGACAAGCTGCAGCGGAAGAACTTTGACCTCGTGGTCTTAAATTCTCTGCGCGATGCCGGGGCTGGCTTTCGGCACGATACCAACAAGGTAACCTTACTGGAAGCAGGAGGCCAAATGACTACCTTTGAGTTGAAGCCCAAAGCCGATGTGGCTCGCGACATTGTTCAGACCATCTTTGCCCGCTTGTCTCGCCATGCGTAATTCTATGCTGCCACTGTTCTTGGTGCCCGCACTGCTGCTGGCTCGCCCTACCAAGGCCCAGGAGTTGCTGGCCGAAGTGCGTGTCACTACCGAAAACGTGACCATCTCGGACCGTCAATTGGTGCAGCAGTTGCAGAACGATATTCAAACATTCCTCAACACCCGTCCCTTCACCAACATTACCTATCGGCCGCAGGAACGCATTCGGTGTCGCTTTTTCGTGGGCATTACGGAGATACCAGAGAACGGCACTTACCGCGCTACAGTGCGCGTGCTCAGCACGCGCCCGGTGTATGGTACCGGCTACGAAACTAATCTGCTGAGCTACGCCGATAAGGGCTGGATTTTCAAGTATTCGCCTCAAAACCCGATTGACTACTCGGAGAATACCTTCGTCGGCAACCTGTCGTCGCTGCTGTCCTTCTACGCCTACACTATTATTGGCATGGACCAAGACAGCTTTGCTCCATTGGGAGGCTCTCCGTACTACGACCGCGCCCGCGTTATTCTCAACAACGCTTCGTCGCAGGGGTCTGCCGTAACGGGCGAGGCAGATAATGGCTGGACAGACAACGCGGAGCCTAATCGGTACATGCTGCTTAGTAACTTGCAAGACCCTCAGCTAGAGGCCTTCCGGCGAGGAATGTATGCCTACTACCGGCAGGGCATGGACATCTTTATCACGAAGCCGGAGGAAGCCCGCGTCAGCATTGCCACGGCTATTCAAGGTATTCAGGAAGCCGTAGTGCGTCGCCCAAACACGTTGCTGGCCCGTTCTTTCTTCACCACAAAGTCGGAGGAAATTGCCAACGTATTCCGAACCGGCACGGATCAGCAGCAGAAAGTGCAGCTAGTAAATACCCTTTCGGAAATTGACCCCACCAACTCGGCCCGCTACCAAACCATCTTGCGGTAGAAAATAAGAACCCAGTGCTAAAAATCTTCAGCGAAAAAAATTGGCAATTAACTAAATGAGTTAGTAGCTTTGTTAAAGCTACTACGCCCGTCATAGAGGCCGGCGTGGTAGCTTTTTCTTTGTCAGCTACGGCCGGCTGCCCGGCCCTCATTCATGGATTGCTATGCTGGTAGACCTGCGCATCCGAAACTACGCCCTGATTGAGCAGTTGCAGCTGCAACCCTCGGCGCTACTCAATATTATTACTGGTGAAACTGGCGCGGGTAAGTCCATTATGCTGGGCGCCATCGGCTTGCTGCTCGGCAACCGGGCCGACTCGCGCATGCTGTTCGACACGGAGAAGAAGTGCGTGATAGAAGGCCAGTTTGACATCAGCAGTTACCACCTGCAGGATATTTTCGAGTCCGAAGACCTGGACTATGATACGCAATGTATTCTGCGCCGTGAGATTAGCCCGGCCGGCAAAAGCCGAGCATTTGTAAACGATACGCCTGTGACGCTGGAAACCCTGCGCAACATTGGGGCGAATCTCATGGATATTCACTCCCAGCACGATACGCTGCTGCTCGGAGATGCCGTATTTCAACTGAATCTGCTGGATTTATACGCTGGCTTAGTGCCTACCCGAGCCCAGTACAGCGGCTCTTACCGCCAGTATCGGAAGCTGGAAGCCGACCTGAAAGCCTTAGAAGATCAAGTAGCCCAGGCCAACAAGGAGCTCGACTACCACAGCTTTTTGCTAAATGAGTTGGAGGATGCCCGCCTCGATAACGAACGGCAGGACGAGTTAGAGCAGGAAGTGAAACAGCTGGAGCACGCCGAGGAAATCAAGTTCAAGCTCACGCACGCTCTGCAAAGCCTCTCGGAAAGCGAATACTGCGTTACTAGTGGCCTCAAGGAAACTGCGTCGTTGCTTGGCCAAGTAGCCGCCTACTCCGATTCGTTTAAGGAGTTGAAAGAGCGCCTCGATTCCTGCTTGATTGAGCTGCACGACATTGCCGATGAGATAGAGGCCGCCGAGCGCCGCACAGAAGGCGACCCCGCCCGCATTGATGAGCTGCAAAGCCGCTTGAACGTGCTCTATAACTTGCAGCGCAAGCACCAAGTACGCGACGTAGTAGCACTACTAGCCGTGCGCTCCGACCTGCGCGACAAGGTAGGCTCGGTATTGAATCTAGATAAGCAGATTGCCCGCCTCCGCCGCGACGCTGATAACGCCTTGGTTACGGTGAAAAAGCAGGCGACGCGCCTCTCGGAAGCCCGGCGTAAAGTGTTTCCTAAGTTCGAGAAGGAGTTGGCCGGGCTGCTGGTTGATTTGGGTATGCCGCACTCGCGCATTGTGGTGCAGCACCAGGAAAGCCTGCCCGCTACCAGTGGCATTGATGTTATTAGTATTTTGTTCACGGCCAATAAAGGCGCCCAGCCCCAAACGCTCAGCAAAGCCGCTTCGGGCGGGGAGTTTTCGCGCCTGATGCTGTGCATCAAGTACATGCTGGCCGATAAAACGGCACTGCCTACCATCGTATTCGACGAAATTGATACGGGTATCAGCGGAGAAATTGCGGTGAAAGTTGGTAGAATGATGCAACAGATGGCCCGTAAGCACCAGCTCATCACCATCAGCCATTTGCCCCAAATGGCCGCGGCCGGCGATGCGCACTACTTTGTATATAAAGAGGACCGCGCCGACCGCACTGTCAGCCGTATTCGCCCCCTAAACTTGGAGGAGCGCATTCACGAAATTGCGCAGATGATTTCTGGGGCCAACCCCAGCCAGCACGCGTACCAAAGTGCCCGTGAGCTACTAGCCATGCGAGGCGAAGAGTTGGTAGGATAAGGAAATAGAATTTTGTCATTCCGACCAAAGAAGGAAGGTAGAGCGGCTTCTTGCGGGGCACTCACACTCCTTCTTCAGTCGGAATGACATTTTTTTACCTCTTTTGCACCTCCAAGTCTAATTTTCCCAACTCACCATATGGCCAATAACCTACTTGCTGGCAAAGTCGGCATCATCTCCGGGGCACTAAACGAAGAATCCATTGCTTGGAAGGTAGCCCTGAAAGCACATGCCGAAGGGGCCCGCTTTGTACTGACCAATGCCCCGCTTGCTATGCGCATGGGCGAAATCAACAAGCTTTCGGAGCAGTGCAACGCCCCCATCATTCCGGCCGATGCCACCTCTATGGAGGACCTAGAGAAGCTGTTCAGCGGCGCCCAGGAGCAGCTCGGCGGCAAGCTCGATTTCGTACTGCACAGCATTGGCATGAGCGCCAACATTCGCAAGGGCAAGCACTACGGTGAGCTGAACTACGAGTGGTACCAGAAAACTCTGGATGTATCGGCTCTGTCGTTGCACAAGATGCTGGCCGTGGCTGAGAAGCAGGATGCCTTCAACGAGTGGGGCTCGGTAGTAGCCCTAAGCTACATTGCCGCCCAGCGCGCCTTCCTCGACTACACCGATATGTCGCAGGCCAAAGCCGTACTCGAAAGCATTGCCCGTAGCTACGGCCAGCGCCTAGGCAAACTGAAGAAAGTACGTGTGAACACGGTGTCGCAGTCGCCCACCAAAACCACGGCCGGCACTGGTATCAGCGGCTTTGATGCCTTCTACACCTACGCCGATAAACTGTCGCCCTTGGGTAACGCTCCGGCCGAAGCCTGCGCCGACTACTGCATCAGCCTGTTCTCGGACCTGACCCGCTACGTGACTATGCAGAACCTCATGCACGACGGCGGCTTCAGCACCACCGGCATTTCAGAGGAAATTGTAGAGGTCATCACCGCTGGCACGTCGCAAAACTCATAGGGGGTTTGCCCTCATTATAAATGCAAAAGCCCGGCCTTCTGGTCGGGCTTTTTCCGTTTTGTCTAATGAATCGGGCGCAATTTGTGGCCGGTGATTAATCCAGAAGAAGCATCATTAGAGGAAAGGACTCCTTGCTGTATGTCAGATGGCAAGTAGCTGGGCTAATAAGCAAGTAAAGATTCAGCTACTCCTTTCCTTGGCTAGGTCAATGTTGCTGGAGAGATGTGAAAAGGTAGAGAGTGCAAAGCAGACAGGTAAGCCAGGATATCTATAAGGCACACTAGTCTTTCTTCAACTCATCAGCATCCTCCACATCAGCGGCCCGTAGGTATAGGTCATCCGTTTCGGCAATATATTCTACCTGCCATGCCCAAGATTTTCCGCGACCCAAGTTTCGACAGTACCCTGGACGTACTGCGCGAAGGCTACCCTTTCCTATACAACCGTAGCCAGCGCTTCGACTCCGATATTTTCCAGATTCGGCTAATGGGCCTACCGGCCATTTGTCTGCACGGAGCCGAGGCCGCCGAGCTGTTCTACAACCCCAAGCTATTCATCCGGAAAGGGGCCGTACCGCGCCGAGTGCAAACCACGCTTATGGGCGTAGATGCCATTCAGACCCGCGACAATGGGGAGCACCGCTGCCGCAAGGAAATGTTTATGGCCTTAATGGGGCCCGCCAGTCGGGAACGGCTCATGAGTCTGTTAGCCGGAGAGTGGCAGCGCTATGCCCACCGCTGGGAGCAACTAGATAAGGTTGTGCTCTTCCGCGAAGCCCAAGAGATTTTGTGTCGGGCGGCCTGTGCCTGGGCCGAAGTTCCCTTGGCAGAGGACGAGGTAAGCAAGCGCGCCCGCGACTTTGGCGACATGGTGGATGGCTTCGGTGGGGTAGGGCCTCGGCACTGGCGCGGCAAGCAGGCCCGCAGCCGCGGCGAGAAGTGGATGCGCGGTATTATCCGGGCCATTCGGAAGGGAAAATTGCCGGTGCGGGAAGGCTCCCCGGCGCACACTGTGGCCTGGTACCGGGATGCAGACGGCGAACTACTGGATGTGCAAATGGCCGCCATTGAGCTACTGAATGCTACCCGGCCCATTGTGGCTATTGCTACCTATATCACCTTTGCAGCTCTGGCCCTGCATGAACACCCCGCCTACCGCCAGCTGCTGCGCAACCCCACCGACGACTATGCGGAGGTATTTGTACAGGAAGTACGTCGGTACTTCCCCTTTACCCCCTTTGTGGGTGCAATAGTGCGCGAGGATTTCACCTGGCACGGCTTCCAGTTTCCGAAGGGGACAATGGTGCTGCTGGATGTGTACGGTACCAACCGCGACGAGCGGCAGTGGCAGGACCCCGAGGTGTTCTGGCCCGAGCGGTTCCGGCAGTGGCAGGATAATCCCTACGATTTCATTCCGCAGGGCGGCGGCGAGTACCTCACCGGCCACCGCTGCGCCGGCGAGTGGATTACCATTGAGGCCATGAAGCAAGCCGTAGCCTTCCTCAACGATGGTATCCGCTACGATGTGCCGGCCCAGGATCTGTATTACGACCTGACGCGCATGCCCACGCTCCCCGCCAGTGGCTTTGTGCTAACCAATGTGCGCCCCACTGGCAAAGGTGCCTTGGCGGCACTGCCTATGCCGGCCGCCGGCAGTGAGAAGGCTGCCGCAATGGGCTGTCCATTTCACAAGGGGTAGGAAAGGTTGCCTAGTGTCGAAAAGCCACCTCCCGTTTGGCACTGCGCCGGGCGTGAGGTGGCTTTGCTGCTGGCTGGGAGGTAGGGAGTGGCAACGTTCCCGACAACGTTTGCGCGGAAAAAACCAGGTGAATGCGGCCGAATCCAGCGGATTTCGGATAAGTTGCCGCCCTACCCACCCGCGCGCTATGAAATCCATCCTGCTTTTCTTTTTGCTTGCCTGGCTGACGCTGGGCCGGGCCCTTGGCTACGATTTTGTAGTAGCCCAAGACGGTACTGGTCAGTTCCGCACGGTGCAAGAAGCCTTCAATGCCGTTCCTGATTTTCGTAAGAAGGTTACTACCATCTTCATCAAGAAAGGGATATACAAAGAGAAGCTCATTGTGGCCGGCTCCAAGAACTTGGTCAAGCTCATTGGTGAGGACCGCGAGAAAACGGTGCTGACCTATGATGACTACAACCAGAAGAAAAACATCTTTGGCGAGGACAAAGGCACTTCCGGCTCGTCCAGCATCTACATCTACGGCGGCGACTTCAGCGCCGAAAACCTCACCTTTCAAAACACCTCCGGGCCGGTAGGGCAGGCCGTGGCCGTGTGGGTAGCCGGCGACAAAGCCCGGTTTAAAAATTGCCGCTTCTTGGGTTTTCAGGATACGCTGTACACCTACGGGTACGGCAGCCGCCAGTACTACCAAGATTGCTACATCGAGGGAACCGTAGATTTTATCTTCGGGAGCAGCACAGCCTGGTTTGAGGGCTGCACCATCTTTTGCAAAACCAGTGGTTTCGTAACGGCAGCCTCTACTCCCGATACTACGCGCTACGGCTACGTGTTCAACCGCTGCAAGATTACGGGCAATGCGCCCGCCGGCAGCTTTTACCTGGGCCGGCCCTGGCGCCCTTACGCCAAAACCGTATTCCTGAACTGCGAACTAGGTAAGCAGATTCGGCCCGAAGGCTGGGACCATTGGGACAAGGAAAGCAACAAGCAAACGGCCCGATACGCTGAATATCAGAGCCAAGGCCCGGGAGCGGCCCCCAAGCAGCGGGCAGCTTGGTCGCGCCAACTGCCCGCCGCCGAGGCTCAACAGTATACGCTTGCTACGGTGCTACGCGGCTGGGACCCCACCAAGGAGTAAGAGCAAGTAGTTGCAGCACTAGAAGTTGACTTGTGCTTGTAACCGTAGCAAGCCGCCGCGCTGCTGGTTGTCTTGGCGCTGAAAATCCTCGAAGCGCCGCGACGAAAGCGTGTACATGGTTACCAGCTCAAAGCTGGGGAAGGGCTGCCATTCTACGCCTAGCTCCGCTTCGCGCACCGTGTAGCTGCGGGCGTCTCGCTCGTGCTTTTTGCCTCCATCGTAGTACTGAAAGCGCAGAAAGGGGTATAGCTGGTGCTGCTTGTACTGAAGCCGGTAGTTGAGCAGCACGTAGCCTCCGTGCAGGCGCTGGGTAGTAATGCTATCCGTGCTTGGGTTGAATTCCGGACCCCGGCCCACGTTGTATTCGGTTTGAATGCCGAAGGGCTGGGGATAGAGTACGAAGGTGGCCGCCACTCGCTGGTCAGGGTAGCGCAGGTCGGGGCGGTGCTTGGTGCCGGTCGATAGTTGGTCTCGCGCTATCACGTACTCACCAGAGTAGGCCTGCAAACTGGGCTCGATGATGTGTTGCCCAATAGTCAGGGGGTAGCTGACGCGGGCTACCACGTGGCGCTGGTTGTTAAGCTCAGGCCGGTTGGCGGTTTGCCCGTTAAATACGCCCAGGCCCACTACCCCATAGTCGCCGGAGCCTTTCAGGCCTTCCTTTACTAGGTTGCTGAAGCGCTTGCGAATAGCTGGGGGCGCCCAGTATACAAAGGCACCCAAATCCCGCTCGTTGGAAAAAGCACTGTTGATGGCGTCGTTGCGGTCCAGGGGAAGGCGGTTTTGGCTGGATTGCATGTTCTCGAAGCCAAAAGGAATTTTGCTTTGCCCCACCCGCACCCGGAAGCTGTTGCTTTTGGTAAGGCCCACGTCCATGTAGGCATCGCGCAGCAACGTGCTGTTCAGCGAGGTACTACCGCTGAGGGTGCTGGCAAAGTCGGGCTGCAGGTAGAAATACACTCGTTCGTGTAGCTGCCCGTATAAAATCACCCGGATGCGCCGGAAAGAAATGCCGCCATTGCGCCCCCACGACCGGTCGCACTGCTCGCAGGTTAAGTCGGGGTTGGTTTCCAGGAGACGGTTGTAACGTGCTTGCAGGTAGCCCCGAATAGCAAACGTTTCAAACCATTTCTTAGCCGCTGCCGGTGCCTTGTGTACTGAGTCATTGACCTGTCCGTGGGCATAGCCACCTACTAAGATCAACAGGCTGGTTAACAGTTTCTTCATAAAATGGTAATGCTAACGCAAAGTGCGGCATTACCTATTACTTAAATGTGACCGTCATATTACCTCAATGTTATGAATCTGTATTGGGCCCGCCCTTTTACTCACAAGCCTGCTACGCAACGCTACCTAGCAAGCGCCAATGACAACGTTGCTGACATCGTGTGCGCAGAAATTGCTGCGCTAAAGTTTGCACAGCGGGCTTGGGGGCGCATAAGTTGCACCTGTGCGCCGTTCGGCTACCTTCTGAAGTACAGTTTGTTAAGTCTCCTGCTGACCTGGTTTGCGCTGGGGCAGGCCTGGGGAAAGGGTGCCACCTTGGTTGTGGCCCAGGATGGCAGCGGGCAGTATCGCACAGTGCAGGAAGCCGTAGATGCAGCCCCCACTAACTCCGTCACGCCCGTTCTAATTATAATCCGCCCCGGAGTGTACCGGGAAAAGCTACTAGTGCCAGCCAACAAACCTAACCTGGTGCTGCGGGGAGAAGACCGGGACCATACGGTGCTCACCTTCGACGACCACAGCGGGAAGGGTACTATCAATACTAATACTTCCCACTCAGTGCTGATAGAAGGGGCCGGGTTCGGGGCCGAGAACCTTACGTTTCAAAACACGGCGGGTCGCACGGCCGGGCAAGCGGTGGCCCTGCACGTAGCCGCCGACCGGTGTTACTTTCGCAATTGCCGCATCCTTGGCGACCAGGACACGTTGTTCCTCGCTAAGAATCACTCGCGGCAGTATTTTCTGCGCTGCTTCATTGAAGGCACCACCGACTTCATATTTGGGTCCAGCACGGCCGTTTTCGACCATTGTACCATTCACAGCAAGAAGAACTCCCACATAACAGCCGCCGCTACCCCGCCAGACCAGGCATATGGCTTCGTGTTTCGCTACTGCCGGTTAACCGCTGATACTACCCTGCTACGGACGTGTCCTTAGGCCGACCCTGGCAACCCTACGCGCAAGTAACCTACCTGCGTACTCGAATGGGAAGCCATATTCGTGCTACGGGCTGGGACAATTGGAAAAAGCCAGAGAGCGAGAAAACGGTACGCTACGAGGAGTACGGCTCCTCCGGGCCCGGCGCCAAGATGGCGCAGCGAGTAACATGGTCTCGGCAGCTGACTGCGCAACAAGCCCGGCAATATACGCTGAAGCGCGTGCTGGCTGCCCCAGAGCCTTGGCTGCCAAAGCTTCCGCACTAGAAAGCGCGTGCTAAAACAAACAAATTAAGGCTGTATGCGCAGCCAGTTTTGCGTAGTATCCAGGCTATCAAACAGATAAATATCTAGTTGGTCGCCAATGCGGTACTGCAAATCTTCAATGGATAGTTGACCGAAAATATCGGAGGACACCACCTGACCGATGTAGCGCAACCCCGCCGCGCAAATCAGCGGAGTCCAGACCTGTTGAATCCACTCGTTGGCTTCGGTGAAGGTGCCTACCAAGTCGCGGTGGTCGTTCAGAAGCTTGGGGCAGGGCGTTTGCCGCAACATTTCCAGGTAGGTGAGGCCACCGTCCATTACTGTGCTTAGGGTCTGACGGCCATACCAATGCGCATGAATCCAGTTTTCGTAGTGGTTGTGTTCAACGGTGAGGTATACACTGCCGTCTCCTCGTCGCAACGAAGTAATCATGCATTAGGGCTAAGTTCGTGGTCTACTGAGGGCGTCGCCTGGCAGGGCTAGGCGTCGGCAAATAACGCGACGCGAATCGTATTGTTTGTTGGCTCGACACTAGAAATGCGCGAGAAACCTTCCGGAAAGGGCATCGTTGATAGCTACATACTGTGCGGAACGTGCCGGCTGACCCTTAGTTTTTCAACGCTATGCAGCATCAACATAACCTCGAAGACGTCCTGAACACCCAGCAAAAGAAGCTGGCCTTTTTCCAAAACTTAGTGCTTCTGGCTGCGGCCGATGGGGAGGTAGGCGAAGAGGAAAGCGACTTTTTGCTTCAAATTGGCAACCGTCTGGGGCTGAAGCCGGAAGAAGTGCAGCCCATTGCCGATAACATTGGCATCCTGAGCTTTGTAGTGCCCGCCGAGGGACTACAGCGGACCTTGGAGCTCCAAACCCTAGTGCAAATGATGCTCCAAGATGGACAAATTGACCCGCGTGAGTACGGGCTATGCATGGAGTACGCCAACCGTATTGGCTATAGCAAAGCCATCCTCGACGATATGGTGTCCCAACTGGCCGGAGCGGGCCCTATTAGGCACCCTAACCCACCTACGGTAAGCTAGCCAACTACCTTTTAGTCGTTCTGGGTAGTAGTGCCAGAATACCCGTTGCGCACCGCTACTAAGCCATAGCCCCATCCTGAGAAAACCTTTGTGGCTGTCTCTGGATGGGGCTATATTCTGTAATCATTTAACTGAAACAGATACCGGTTAGTGTTCTTCTACCACGGTATCGGCCTGGGTGGTTGCTTGGTAGGTGTCGGCGTACTTAAAGTCATCTAGCCAGTAGGCAGAGCTCACCACATCGAATACTAAAGACGTGTCGTTGGGCTTACTGGGCTGTAGCTGCCAGATGATGGAAGCCGCTTCGGGAAAGCTGGTGCCATCGAGTTGCTCGTGAAACAGGCGCTTGAGCAGGGTGTTGTCGGGCATGCCCTGCGCCAGTAACCGCAGGAGTGGTGCTTCCGGGGTAGTGTCGAACACCTGAAAGAACTCCGGGCTGTCGGCCGTAAGCTGCACCTGAAACCGGACGGCTTCGGCGCGCGGAAATTTGCCGTTGTAAGCGGTGTAAAGTAGCTGGGTGGCTTTGAAAAAGCCCTCGTGCTGCCCTAAGTTCGGGTTTTCTTCCCACAGCTTTTCCGTGAGCATCTGGTGGGCGAGGTTTTCTATCTGGCCTGGGGTCAGCTCGTCTGCAAAGAGGTGTTCCAATACCAGTTGCGCGGCCTCCGCGGGTTCCAGGTCCGTGAGGCCCATAAGGCACATCTCTTTCAGCTCATCGGGGCCTAGTTCCTCGGGGTTGTCATACCCGGTTTTAAGCAACAAGGCCTTGTAGTCCTGCGCTTGCCAAGCGTGAGGAAGTTCAGTAAGCGTATCGAAGGAAAGGCGTTCTACGGTGAAGTTCTGCATATTCAAGTAAACTGTACGGGTAGCCAAGGGCAGCTACGTAGGCCAGCGGCCCTATCTGTTCAGTTTACGAGGACTGGGCGCAAGCAACTATGAAATACACGGAACAATTCTGATAGAATGTTGCGGCGCGTTCTTCCCGAGGAGGAGCTAGCCGTTTGCCTCCGTTAAGTGCTGCAAAAGGTGCAGTGCCGTATCCGCCGCGTGTGCAGGCACGAAAAGATGATCGTGGTAGTAGGCTGCCACTACGTTGCAACTCACCCCACCGCGCGCCAGGGCTTGAGCTACGGCAGCCGTCAGGCCAACTGCCTCTAGCGCCGAGTGCACAGTGAGGGTTATCCAGGCTGCCACGTAAGAGTACGGTAGGTGCAGACGGTCGGCAGTAGGCTGGGGAAGAATCAGGGTGAATCCTTCCCGCTCCTGAAAGGTGCCAAGGCAATCTGTCAGGGCCAATCCTTCCAATGAGGCGACGGTGCAAAACACGTAGGTGCCGGCTTGGCGCTCGGGTTTCATGGTGCGCAGTAAGTGGGCAAGGTCGGTTTCGCCGGGCATGATGCTAGTGTGTGGAGGTAGTACGTTGGCGGGCTGTATTCGGCTCTAGTGCGTAACGGGCGAGATTTGCTTGGCTCGGAAAAAGGCATCCACCTTGCGGTTGAACTCGTCGGCGTGCTCTTGCAAGGTAGCGTGGCTGCTGTTGGGCAAAATCCACAGCCAAGCGCGGGGTAGGCTCTGGTAGATAGCCAGCGTGTGCTCGGGCCGAATCACGTCCTGGTCGCCGGCTATGATGAAGGCCGGTGCCTTGATATTGGCTAGAGCCGCCAGCGAAATATGGGGTTCCTGCCAGTCGAGTAAGAATACCTTCCAGTCGTTTTTGCGCTTAGGATCGGTGAAGGTTTGGTTCTTGCCCTCCTGGTAGCCCCGCTGCATCTGGTGCCACAGCTCCGGCATGAGGGCCGTAGAGTCGGGCCACAGGTTGGCTCCGGTAGCAGCCAGGCGTTTTACCTTTTCCGGGTGGCGGAGGGCTAGCACCAGCGCCGTGATGCCGCCGTCGCTCCATCCCAGCACGTAGGCCGAGTCGAGATGCAAATGCGTGAGCAGGGCCGCGCAGTCGTCGGCCATCATCTCAAAGCTCAGCGAATCGGCCGGGTCCGTGGACTTCCCGTGGGCGCGGCTGTCCAAGGCCACAACGTGGTAGCGCTGAGCGAAGTAAGAAATGTTTTTCTGGAAGTCCTGGCTGGTACCGCCGTTGCCGTGCACGAGCAGTAGGGGAGCCCCTACGCCGTAGGTTTCATAGTAGAGCTTCACGCCCCGCACCGTGGCGTAGTGGCCGGCTTTCGGATTGTTGCCGTACGGTACTGCTTGGCCCGAAGCTAGGTAGCTGAGCAACAAAAGCGAAAAAAGCAAAGCGCGGCAGAGCATAACAAGAAAGCTAGGTGCGGCGGTAATGTTACTGGTAAACACTAAAGTTCGCTATTGCCAGCTGCCTCGAAAGCGGCCGGAGGCGCTTACTTTTTTTGCAAATACAGCAAAGTCGATTGGCCCGACGGACCATACTTGTCGTTGATTAAGAAATACCCGCGCCGGTACGCTGCTAAGCCTTCCCAGTTGTAGGTCATATACTCGCGGGGAAGCTCTATGAAGGGCTTCCAACTCACCTTACCACGCCGGTACCGCAGCCGAATAAGACGGCAATAATTTTGGTAAGTGGTGCCATTGCGGATAAACCGGCTATTAGGGTCGGTAGGGGCAGGGCGGTATACGCTGTCCTCGGCTCCGGTGTAGAAATAGTTGATGGCCGTGAAGCGGTTGCGGCCTTCGTAGGTTAGGTCGGTAAGGCGGAAAGGGAGGCGCTGCACCGGTATCTGCTGCGGGATATCGGGCAGGCGAATCACACTAGGCAGGCGCAATGCGTAGTTGTCGTGCCGGAAATAGTTGTACTCGAACAGTAGCAGCAAGCTGCCATTGTACCCAGTAGCAGCCTCAAATCCTGCGTTATGGATGTGGTCGCCATCAGTCAGAACTGGCTTGCTCAGGGGCACCAGGTAGTGGGCATCTAGGGTGATGGTAGTATCCGTGTCCAGCCGGCCCCTGATGAGGTAGCAATAAGCTGAGGACGTAGCTGTTTCAATAGTGAAGTAGGCCGTGTCGCCCAGCATGGTGAGGCCTTCCAGCCCTTCGTATTCCTGCCGAGCGCTATCTAGCGCGCCCTGATGGTGCTAAGGCCCCGGATAGCATACTTCCGGTACGCTATGTCCTGCGCCTTGCCGGCCAACTGCTTGTCTAGGGTGTTCAGGTTAAGTGCGTACACTTTGGCCTCGGCGCGTTCCTGCAAGCGGCTTTCCGACAGTAGCAGCAGTTCGTCTTTATATAGGTGCAGCCCGGAAAACTGGTTGTTACGGTCTGCAATTTCCAGTGGCAGGGGAATAGTTTGGAAGGAGTACGGGGCTTTTTGGGCGTAGCTGGCAAAACTAGCGCTCAGCAGCGCAGTCAAGAGGAAATACTTCATCGGGCAAAAGGCAAATAGGCTGCCCAAATGTAGCCGTTGCTGGTTGCTCTATCCCAGTACAATGCGTTTCGGCGCCATTTCTACTTCATAGTCCTGCATTACCTGCCGCAGAATTTCCATATCCCGCGGGCAGCAGCGGGCAAATTCCTCCCAGTTGGTCAGCGTCAGTACGGGTGGCATTTCCACAATGGCTATAATGGAATCCCAGAAAGCGTCCCAGCTCGGGCCGTACCAGTCTTCAAAGCCCAGCTTTTCCTTGAATAGCTGATGGATGGCGGCTTTGCTGGTAATGCCGGTCAGGTCGAGGTTCATGATATTTTTTATTGTTTGTAGCACTAACGGCGCGAGTTTAGCGCAGCGTGAGTCATGCCAGTGTATGACACGCATTTTCAACTGTTCCGCCAAAACGACGCAGTATCTGCTTGCTACTGGCGCGGCTCTCTTTCGTAGCCCGGTCACGAGCTATAGTACTCCAAATTCGCATCATTTAGAGCTATCTGAGGAGTATTATACTCTTTTACTGAAAACCCACCACCCCATTGAAGTTAGCGCCCAAATGAAGAACATGCCAATGAAGCAAATTGCGACGACTGCTTGATGTGGCATAAAAAAATCGTCGAAGTCTGAGTTGGGATATATTCTATTGCAGATGCTAAAGATCAAGGTAGAAAAAATAGCTACAAAGAATATGGTGTTGTATAATAATGAAATTAATCTTCTGCCAATTAAATTAGAATTATTGCTCCACTTGTATCTAAAATATATTTTGTCTTCTTCATAAATTGACATAGAAGTGTGTTTTATTATAATAATAAATAAAAATAGCCAAGCTATAAAGAATAGTAATCCGATAACCATTCGACCAAAATTCCTGTCTAATACCCTTGATGTTAATAATTCATACTCTTGTTGTATATGTACTCCATAGAATTCAGGGATAGAAGTAAATTTGTTTTTGGGTAATATGTCATTAATAAAATTGGATTTTGATAAAAAGTATAAACATTCAAGATCTAGCCTTTGGTTAATACTTCTTGCTTTTCTTCTGTCTAGAGTAGAGCTGTACATGCCACCGGGCATTATGATATTGGGCTCTAGCAAAGAGTTGATACTGTCTAAAACTACATTGGTAGTTAAAGTAGTGGTAGTTCCATACAAAGAAGGTAGCTCAAGACTGCTAGTGTGTGTTTGAATATAAGTGTACAATTCTTCTTCGTCAGTATTGATTTTTTTGGATACGTAATATCCATAAATACTATACAATAGGCTGCCGAAAGTGGCAATGAGTGCTATCAATGCTAAGGAGCGTACAAGTATTTTCATATGGTTGGGCTTGAGGTGGTAAAGTTAAAGAAGCTGATACATCGTACAGCTAGTAAACCTCCTCACGCCACCGTGTCGCCTACCTCGTCCCCGTCATCCACCAGCACGCGGGCCAGCTTCTCGATATTGAGACTGCGGGCGGAGGCGTCGAAGATTTCGCGGTAGGTGCCGCGCAGGTCGTAGAGCTGCTCGTGGGTGCCGCTTTCCACCATGCGGCCCTGTTTCATCACGTAAATGCAGTCGGAGTCCACAATCTGGGCGAGGCTGTGGGAGATGATGACTACCGTACGGCCCTGCTTGATGGCGTCGAGGGAGTTCTTGATTTGCTCGGTGGCAATGGCATCAAGGGAAGCGGTAGGCTCATCGAGGAAGATAATGGGCGGATTTTTCAGGAATAGGCGGGCAATGGCAATGCGCTGCTGCTGCCCACCCGAGAGTTGCTGGGCGTCGGACTGGTAGCCTTTCGGCAGCTCCATAATCTGCTCGTGCAAGTAGGCTTGCTTGGCAGCTGCCTGTATTCGCTCCAAACTGGCGTCCATCACGCCGTAGCGGATATTCTCCTCAATGGTGCCCTTAAAAATGTGATTCTTCTGGAGTACCAGCCCAATTTGCTGGCGCAGGGCGTGGGTATCGTAGTCGGCCAGGGGCTTGCCATCGAGCAGCATCTTGCCGTGGTCGGGGGCGTAGAACTTGCAGAGTAGGTTGATGATGGTGCTCTTACCAGCTCCGCTCAGGCCCACTAGGGCAGTAGTTTTGCCGGCTTCGATGGTCAGGCAAACGTCGTGCAGGGCTTGGGTACCGCTCGGGTAAGTGAAGTCTACGTTGCAGATGTCGAAGGTGCCGCGGAGGTGGTCGGGCTTGAGCGGGCCAGTTGGCTCCTTGGCATCGGCCGCATCAAGAATGTCAAAGAAGCCCTCGGAGTAGGTGAGGGCGTCGTTCATTTCATCGTAGATGCGGTGCAACTGCCGGATGGGCGCCGACACGTTATTGAACAGTAGAATGTGGAACATGATGGCCCCAATGGAAATCTGCCGGTCTAGCACCAAATAGGCCGTTAGGATAATAATAAGTACTACCCCAATCTGCTCAGTAAATGTCTTAAGCCCGTCGTACAGGAAATTGGTTTTGCGGGTTTGAAGTTGGGCTTCCTGTAGGTTTTGCTGAGTCTGGGCCTGCTTCTGTTCCTCGTAGTCTTCGCGCACAAAGCTCTTGATGACCACGGCCGAGTCGATGAGATTGACGAGGCCCTGGCTGCGGGCTTCGCGCAGGCCGCACAACGCCCGACGGGTGCCGTTCAGCTTATCGGCCTGGCGGTAGCTCAGCCAGAAGTATCCTGGTAGCACCGCTACGGCTACTAGCCCCACGTACACGTTGGCCGTGAACATGACCACCAGCGCCACAATGGAGTTGGCAAACAGCGGCAGAATGTCAATGAAGAAGTTCTGCACCAGCTTCATTAGGCTCTCCACGCCCCGGTCAATGCGGGTTTGGAGCTTGCCGGTTTGGTTGCCGCTATCGGAGTAAAAGCCGAGCTGGTAGCTGAGTACCTTGTGCACAGCATCTCGAATGAGAGTGCTGGATACGTTGATGCGGATTTTCTCCCCGTAGAACTTCTGCCCGAACTGAATAAACGTGTTGATAATTTCCTTGCCTAGCAGCAGCCCGCTCACCAGTAGCAGCATGGGCAGGCCCGCCGCCAAAGTAGCATCTCGGTTGAGTAGGCCCTGCACTGTGTCCACGGTGTAGCGCAGCACAAACGGATTTACCTGGGCGGCCAATGAGCCCACCAGCGTGAGCAGCAGGGTGGCAATAACCAGCCCCCGGTAGGGCCGTACGTACGGAAATAGGCGTTTTATAATCTCCCAAAGACTCATGCAACATAGGCTAGGTGAGCGGTAGCCGGTTAGACGAGCGTAAGGGGGTAGGGGTTATTTTGGGGTATTCTACATACGCATAAGGATTTCATATTCTAGTCAACACATAGGGCGTCATCCTCGGGGTCCCGAAAGGCTTCAAGCTTCTGCATTTCCTGCACATTACCGTCTCTGAATACTTTGATAGTTGCGTAATAGTAGGGGTGAGGCCCACAGCCAAAAAACTTTTTATCATATAGGTGCACAATAAAATAGTTTTCTAGACTATCAGCCTTTGATATTAGTTTGCTCAATTTGTAAGTGTATTTATCCTTAAAAAATGAAGACGTTGTTATGGGAAAATAACTAAAATATATGCTAGCATAACTAAGAGCTTCTTGTTTGCTAGTTATAGGTGAATAAATATGCTGCAACTCATTTGTGGTGCCAATTAACACATAGGAAGTGTCTTTTTTAATCAATATTTTTCTACACCCCATTATCATTCCCCGACTTTTCCACTTTGGCTCATTACAGTCTTCATACGAAGGGCTAAAGACGCTGGCCATAGGGTATGCAGGTTGTAAACCACCCCAATAGTCCGGCACTGAATCAATACTAGTCAGTTTAAAACGCGCTTTAATAATTTGATGAGCAGCTAAGTCGATTTGGACAGGTGGTTTAAAGCGCAGCTCCTGGCTAGCAGTATTACAACTTGTGAAGAATATACTTGTACAGGCTAACACTATTTTTATTTCTCTCATTGAAATTGAGAAAATGGTCTTATACAACCTATAATATGGCGTCATGAAGTAAAAATAATTATTGTTTGAAGGCTACTGTTTATTTTACTACCGCGTAATGGTTCATTTCCTGGATGCTTTGGTAAAACGGCTTTACTAGCTGAAAAAAGGCCTCAAACTCTGGGCTCTTACGGAAGCCATTTAGGTGCTGCTCTACGGAGGCCCACTCAATGCGCCAGATGAATAGGGTAGGGTCTTCCTCGCAGTGAGCCAGTTGGTAGTTGAGACAGTCGGGCGCAGTAGCCAGCAGCTGATTAGCCTGGCGGATGGCCTCCACGAAAGCAGGTTGCTGCTCGGCCGCAATAACGGTAGCGGATGTATTCGACGGTCATGGGAGGGGTAGATTTATAGTAATACAAACTACCCTTTCCGCTCGGTCTTCTTCAAAAACTTGATCAGGGCCGGGAAATAATGCTGCGGGTCGTCCCACATGGCGTAGTGCGAGCCTTCCGGGCAGATGTACTTCTGGCAGTTCGGAATGTGGCGCTGCATGTAAGCAATATCTTCCGTGGGCACGAAGTCATAGGTCGAGCCAATAACCAGGGTGGGGGTTGTGATGGAAGCCAGGCGGTCGGAGAAATCCCAAGCAACCATTGTGGGCAGTATATAGCCCGCGTATTTCCGGATGATGTGCGCTTGGCTGCGCGTAAAGGTGGCCGGTTCCGGGGTTAGGCGCATCATGTGTAGCTGCCGAAATTCCGCCTGCACGGCCGGGGTGATAAAAGTAGACAGCGTTTTCAGGCCCATTGTGTCGAGGCCCACTACGGTTTTGCCTTCCTTCGCCGCATGTCGTCGAATAATGTTGGCGTACAGCTGGTAGCGGTGCTTGTTGAACACGGTGGCTTTGTAGCCAATATCGGAGGTGATAAGACCTTTGAGGTGCTGGGGATATTTGGCGGCGTATTCCAAAGCTAGCATTCCACCCCAGGAATGCCCCAGAAGGTAAAAATTCTCCAGCCCCAGGCCCCGACGCACTTGCTCTACCTCTTCCACAAAGCGGGGAATATTCCAGACGTCTTTGTCTTCCGTCTTGTCGGAATGGTAGGAGTTGAGCTGGTCGTAGTAATAGATTTCAACGCCTTCCTTAGCTAAGTGCTCTGGGAAGTTCTCGAAGTACTCATGGGTGTTGCCGGGGCCGCCATGCAGTAGCAGAAGCTTTATGTGGCCCTGGCCGATCTTCTGCGTCCACACGTTGTACTTGCCATCCACCCGAATCATCTGCACCCCTGGGGCCGCCAGCTTGGCGGCATAGCTACTATCGGTAGTTTGGGCAACGGACCAGAAGGAACCTAGAATAAAACAAGCAGATACAAGCAGGCGCAGTAGCACGACGGGCAGATCGTAAGAAGATGATGGGTAGCAGGCTAGGCATACCGCACCTAGCTCAGTAGGACCCTAAGATGCGTAAAGTTTGGGGCTCCTGCTACTCCTCCCCGGATGCCAGGCCTAACGTTACCTTTCGCCTTCCGGTGAGGTAGCGCACGAGAAGCGCCCGGGCGTGTGCCGACCCTAACGGCTTCCATCTTCCAGCGCCGATTCTATAACATCCAGTGTTTCGCGGGGGGCGCTGATGTGGGGGCAGTGGCCTGATACGGGTAGGGTAACAAGAATAGCTCCTGGAATGGCGGCTTGCAAATACTCGCCGACCTCCTGCGGGGCAATGATGTCCTCGGCGCACTGCACGAGCAGGCAAGGGGTGGTCAGACGCGTGGCATCCAGTCGGTTATCAGATAGCAGGGTGACGCGTGCAAACTGTTTGGCAATAGCGGGGTCATTCTGGCAGAAGCTATGCACCAGTTCCGCGGCCAGGGAAGCACGCTCGGGGTTGCCCATCAGAAAGGGCGCGAAGGACTCGGCCCAGCCAACGTAGTCGGTTTCCATGAAGGCCAGCAAGGAGTCAATATCGGCCCGGTCAAACCCGCCGTGGTAGCCGGCCTCGTTGAGGTAGCACGGCGACGGACAAATCAGGAGCAGCTGCTGGAAGCGGCTGGGCTCCTGAATAGCAGCTAGCATGCCAATAGTAGCGCCCACCGAATGCCCTACCACGGTTACATCGGTTAGCCGCAGCGCCTCGCAAATCTCGAGTACATCTTGCGCGTACCCATTCAGCGAGGCGTATTTCGCAGGATCGTAGGCCGACGTATCCGAAAGACCCGCGCCAACGTGGTCGAAGAGCACCAGGTGAAACTGATCGGTGAGCGGGGGCAATATGTAGCGCCAGATGCTTTGGTCGCAGCCAAACCCGTTTATAAAAAGTAACGTCCGGGTTCCGTGGCCCAGCACATGCACATTGTTGCGTTTTAGCACGTTCATGGGTGGGATAAAATAGTATTTGCTTAGAATATTTAGAAATAATACTGGATAAATGCAAGTGTTTGTCATAAAGGGAAACGCCCTAACGAATAATGTTTTATGGGTGAAGTGATTAATAAATTACAAATCAAAATGGGATGAGTTTACTTCAGGGTAGAGTTTCCATGAGAGCACAACCGTAGCATTTGCCCATGAAACTGTAAGAAGCAAAGTAGCAGGAACGGCAAGTGCCAAGGGAGCTTGACTCAGTTGGTGGGGTAGAGCGCAGCAGCCCGCAAACGAACAAGATATGGTTATGCGTTGGCGTCGTGAAGCCAAACGGGGAGGGCTGCCGTACACCAACGCACCGCACGACGGAGGAGCGGGAGAAGAACTGCCGGAGCTGCATACACTTGTTTATGAAAGATACCCCTGTTACCGACCTCAGTATTGGTAAGCCCCTTAGCCGAGTTGATGCCCGTCAGAAAGTAACGGGGCAAGCCCTATACGCCGCCGAGCATGCGGTACCGGGCGTGGTGCACGGCGTACTTCTGACCAGCTCCATTGCCAAGGGCCGTATGCGCACGCTAGACACAAGTGCGGCGGAAAAGGCACCGGGCGTGCTAGCCATTCTTACCCACCGCAACTCACCTGGCGTGCCCGCCTACCAAGACACTAAAGCCAACAACAACCCCCGGCTAGAAGGGCAAGAGCTGCGCGTTTTCTACGACGACCAGATTCACTTCAGCAACCAGCCCGTAGCTCTGGCTATTGCCGATACCTTAGAGCATGCCCAGCACGCGGCCACGCTCGTGCGGGTGCAGTACGATGCCACGCCACCCGAGACAAATCTGGCCGCTCACCGCAACCGCGGCCAGAAGCCCAAAAAGGCCGACGACTACTTGCGTGGCCAGGCCAATGCCTATCAGCAGGCCCCCGTGCGCGTGGAGCAGGAGTACCGCACCCCCGTACAGGTACATAACCCCATGGAGCCGCACGCTGCCATTGCCCGGTGGGAAAGCTCCCAGAAACTCACAGTATACAATAAAACCCAAGCCCCGGCCCTAGCTAAGCAAGATCTGCGGCGCATGTTTCAGCTACCCGAAGATGGGGTGCAGGTGCACTCGCCGTTCGTGGGTGGGGCTTTCGGGGGAGCTTCCCGCATTTGGCCCCAGGAGGTAGCCGCCATATTAGGAGCCAAGCTGGTGGGGCGACCGGTGAAAGTGGTGCTGCAACGCCAGCAGATGTTTAACCTGGTAGGCTACCGACCCCATTCGTTGCAAAAGGTAGGGCTGGGGGCCACCCCAGATGGGCAGCTCGTAGGCATCACACACGAAGCTTTTGGGCAAACGTCGCGCTACGAGGAGTTTGCCGAGCGCATTGTGGACCCTACCAAATCGGCCTACCGCAGCCCCAATCTCAACACTCGCTATCAATTAGTGCCCCTGGACCTAAGTACCCCCGCCTGGACGCGCGGCCCCGGCGAATCAAGCGGCTCTTTCGCCTTGGAATCGGCCATGGATGAGCTGGCGTACGCGCTCAATATGGATCCGCTGGCGCTTCGGTTGCAGAACTTCGCTTCCGTAGACCCGGTAGGTGACAAGCCCTGGTCGAGCAACTACTTGCGGGCGTGTTATGAACAAGGAGCCGCCCGGTTTGGATGGAGCAAGCGCCCGGCCCAGCCCCGTGCCACTCGCGACAGGGAGTGGCTGGTAGGCTGGGGAATGAGTATGGGTATCTATAAAGCCGAACGAAGCAAAGCAAGCGCCCGGGCCCAGCTTTTCGCCGATGGCCGCTTGGTAGTTCAGAGCGCTACCGCCGATGTTGGACCGGGTACGGCCACCATTATGAGCCAAATTGCGGCCGATGCTAGTGGTATCCCGGTGGAGAATATACGCTTCGAGTTAGGTGATTCTTCCCTGCCGCCCGCCCCCGGGCAATTTGGGTCGCACACGGCTGCCTCGGTAGGATCGGCGGTGCATGCCGTATGTACTGCCTTGCGCCAGCAGTTGCTGGAACTGGCGCTGCGGGCTCCCGAGTGGGCCAAGCGCCAGCTAACGGCCCCGGAAGTAGTGGCCGAAACGGGCGGCTTTCGCCAAGCGCGCCACCCGAAAAACCACCTGACTTACGCCGCCATTTTGCGCCAGCACAACCTAATGGGCCTTGATCTTACCCGCGACGCCGATAAAGGGCCGGAGCAGGAAAAGTATTCTGGGAAGTCCTTCTGCGCCAACTTTGTGGAGGTGCGGGTGCACGAGAATACCGGGGCAGTGCGCGTGAGTCGGGTAGTATCGGCTTTGGATGTAGGACGGGTGCTCAACCACAAAACGGCCCGCAGCCAGGTATATGGTTCCGTAGTATGGGGCATTGGAATGGCCTTGATGGAGGACGCACGCATGGACCACCGCTATGGCCGTTTCGTGAACAACCAACTGGCCGAGTACCACGTGCCGGTCTGCGCAGATATTCCACCCATTGAGGTAGTATTCGTGGACGAACCCGACCTGCATCTTGACCCCATGGGAGCCAAAGGCATGGGCGAAATAGGCCTTATTGGTTTTACCGCCGCCATTGCCAATGCGGTATATCACGCCACCGGCAAACGTATTCGGGAGTTGCCCATCACCCCCGATAAGTTACTGTAAGGAAGCTTTTGGTAGCAAGCACGCGAGGCTTATAATAGGTCTGCACCCACTGAGCAGTGGCCCTACCACACAACGGGGCGGTAGTGACCATGTTACTACCGCCCCGTTGTGTGGTGGCTGCAAGCAGCGTTTTAGTCTGTTACGTCCCAGAATATCTTAGTAGTAAACTGGCTGACGTTGCCGGGCAGGTTGCTGGCGTTCGTGCTGACCTCCGTTTGCGGGTAGAGTAGCCGAACGGGCAGTTTATCGGCGCGGGGCGAGCTGGACTGCAACGATGCCGGGAACTTGGGGAAGGCAGTTCGGCGGTAGTCGTTCCAGGCTTCAATGGCTGTCACGGAGTTCATAGCCAAGTACTTCTGGTAAATGATCTTCTCCAGCTTAGAAGCTCCCGTAGCGTCCCAGCTCACCAAGGGATTCGCAGTGTTGTCGGCCAAGTACTTCGTGTAGTCCGGCACGGCGTTGGCCGACACGTTGTTAGCGGTAGTCGATTGGCTAGGAGCGGGCGTGTAGTAGTACACAAAGGAAGCCCGAATGCCGTTATTGAAGTCGGTTTTGGCGGCGGCGTCGCCCCCGGTTAGGTAGCCTCTCGATTTGGCTTCTGACTGTAAAAAGTAGCTCTCGGCGGCCAGCATCAGTGGCACGGGCGCATCGTAGCCTTTCAAGATGCCACCGTAGTCTTTCCAGCGGGATATTTGCGTGCTGCCGGGTAGGGGGTTCGGGTCGCCCAGTACCACCCCTTTGTAGGTGCCCTTGAAATCGCCATCCGTAGCCAGGTAGTATAGCTGGGCCACCCGGGGGTCTTTGTTGTTCACGTACTGGTCAATAATGTACTGCGTACCCGCCTGCCAGTTGCGCGACGAAGCACCCGTGCCGGCAGCCGTAGCGCGGTACTGGTTCCAGAAGGGGTTCTGCTTGCCAGTAGTTTGAGCATACCCAGGCTGCACTTGTACGTCGGTCGTTACAAACCCATCGGGCGCCGCTTGCAGCTTGGTCATCTCGGCCCGCACATAGCCGTCGAGAGAGGTTACAAAAGACTGGCGCAGCAGAATGCGCAGCTTCAGGGTGTTGGCAAATTTCACCCAGTTGGTCATATTGCCCCCAAACACCACGTCCTCGCTACCCACGCCTTGAGTTGTAGAGGGGGCACCTTTGATGGATGCCACGGCTTGCTCTAGCTGTAGGCTTAGGTCTTTGTAAATATCTTCGGCCTTGTCGTACTGGGGCGAGATAATAGGGGTAGCCGCATCGGCCTGAAACGCCTGCGAATAGGGTACATCCCCGTACTGATCTACCAATAGCTGAAAGTTAAAGGCTTTCATAATCCGCGCAATGGCGGCATGGTAGAGCAAGCCTTGGGCAGAAGCTGCCTTGTCAATGTTGTCGTAGTCCTTTAGGTTATCATAAGTGCTGCCCCAAAAACCCTGCTGGTAGGTACTGCTGTAGGTGTAGGTGCGCTCCTCGTTGTAGCCGTTCACCGTACCGGTTTTGCCCCAGTAGCCGGCCGTCCAGCTGCCGTAGGTATTCAGGGTGAGGCCATAAGTGTCGCCGGTCACTTTAAGCGCCTGCGCCAACACGGCCGACGGTACTACTTGGTCGGGCGTAACGCTGTTGGGGTTGTCATTGACGTCGAGAAAAGATTCACAGCCCGTTGTGAGAGAAACGAGGGCCAGGGCAACCAAAAGCTTTGCTATAGAATTCATAACTGCGTGGAATTAGAAGGTAGCCGACAGACTAGCGCCATAGAAGCGGGTAGGGGGCGTCTGATCAGTGTTGTTGATACCGATGGCATTACCCGTCTGATTGCTGAATTCTGGGTCGGTCCACTGGTTTTCTTTGGGCACCCAGGTGTATAAGTTGCGGCCGTACAGGTTTAAGGATACGCCTTTGATGTAGCGCGTATTAGCCAGTAGTGCCGCCGGCAGTGCGTAGCTCAACGACACTTCGCGGAGCTTAAAGAAGTCGCCCTTGGTCACGTAGTTGGCCGCAATGTTTCGGTTGTAGGAGCTGTTGGCCCAGAACTCGGCACCGCCTGGCGTCAGCTTGTCGGTGTTCTCCACGTATGTGGTACCGTCAGACGACAGCACGGACGAGTTGGGCAGCAGGAAGGGCAGGCGTCCGTACTCCGCGCTACGTGCCGAAGCACCCGTAAAGTCCATGGTAGAGCCAATGCCGTGGTACACATAGTAGCCCGTGCGGTACTCGGCTTGCGCCGCCAGTGTGACACCCTTGAAAGCTAAGCTGGTATTGAGGCCGTACTTGTGTTTGGGCAGCGTGTTGCCAAAGTTGGTGAGCTGGCTGGCCTGCGAGGGCACCCAACCGTTGCGCGGATTACCAGAAGCATCGGGCCCTAGGTTCAGATAAGTCAGGATGATGCGGCCCTGGTCGTCGCGCTTGTAGTCAGAGCCCAGCAGCACGGGGTAGGGCTGGCCCTCAATGGCGTATACCTGCGCGTTGTCTCCCGAAGACAGGGGCAGCTGCTTGGCTTGCTCCGTAATCTTCAGCACCTTGTTATTGTTGTAGTTGTAGTTAGCCCCCACTTTCCAGGTAAAGCCACCAAGTGTTTCGATGGGCGTCACGTTTAGGTCTACTTCCACCCCGTTGTTTTGCACCTTACCCGCGTTCAGCAGGAAAGAGCTGTAGCCGCTGGCGTTGGATATGCTGGCCGCAATGCTTTGGTTGATGGAGCGCTGGTAGTAGTAGGTGGCCGCCAAGTTGATGCGCTGGCGCAGAAAGCTCAGCTCCGTGCCTACTTCCGTGGAGTGCGTAAACTCTGGCTTCAGATCGGGCGAAACTACTTGGTTGCCCAACGTAAGCGAGGCTTGAGAGCCGAATGGGAAGCCGCTACCGGTGTTATATACCGAGGACAAGCTGTAGGCTCCGAAGGTGCTAGCTACCCCCGGCGCCGAACTTGGCAAGTTCACTTGGCCCACCTTGGAGTAGCCGCCGCGCAGCTTGCCGTAGTCGAAGAAGGAAAACTCCTTCAGGACCGGAATGGCTTCGGAAAGTACCAGCGAGGCATCCACGCTGGGGTAGAAGTAGGAGCGGTTTTCCTTGCTGAGAATGGAAACAGACTCTTGGCGGGCGGAGCCGTGCAGATACACCAAGTCTCGGTAGCCCAGCGTCAGGTCGCCGAAGAAAGCTACCTGCCGGTACTTGTACCGTGCTTGTCCTCCCGCCAGCTCGCCTACCCGGTTTGCTAGGTTGAACACGCTAGGTACGAATAAGGCGTTGGCGCTGGCAGAGAGGTAGTTGGCGTTGTTCATCTGTAGGTTCTGGCCCACAATGGCCTTCACCGAAACCGGCCCGAAGTTCTTCGCGATGTTGAAGAAAAGGTCGGAGTTGAGCCGGTTGAGGGTGCTGCTCTGCTCGGCTACGCCCCCGGCAATATTGTTGCGGGCATTGATGCGCCGACCCAGCGTGTAGGCGGTAAAGTTGAACTTGTCTTGCCAGCTCTTATTGTCTTCCGTAATGCTCGTCAGACCAATGCGATACTGGGCCGATAGCCACTCGGTAATCTTATAGCCTAGGTCGATATTGCCAACCAGGGTGCCGCGGTTGATGTTGCGGCGGTTGTTGTCGAGGGTGTAGTAGGGGTTGGCGTAGTACTCGTTGTAGTACCCGTTGGGGTTAGCAAATTCGTTGTTCTGCCAGTCCTTGTACTGGGTCAGTGGAATAAGCGAAGACGTGTTCAGCAACTGCTGATATATCGCGGCCGTGGTCTGATCTACCTTAAAGTTGGAGTAGGATACGTTCAAACCCGCCGACAGCTTGCCCATCTGCTGGGAGGCATTGGCCCGGAACGTGTTCCGGTCGTACTTGTCCTTCGGCACGATGCCTTTGTTGTGCACGTTCTGGTAGGAAACGTAAATCTTGGTGTCGGCGCTGCCACCTGAGAACGACACGTTGTTCTGCATCTGGTAGCCCGTGTTAAAGAAGTCTTTGCGCTCCTGGGGCCGGGCTTCATAGGCAATGCGCTGGATGTTGCCCAACTGCGTGAGGTAGCCCAAGTCGCGCACCGTCCCGTCGAAGCGCGGGCCGTACTGCTGGTTTTCGTAGGGCGTATACTTCTGCACCCATTCATCGGAGCCCGGCCCAAACTCATTTTGCATCTTGGGCCAAAAGCTGATTTGCTCAAGCTGCGACGTGTGAGTATAGGTAACCGAAGGCGTGCTGCTACCCTTCTTGGTCGTAATGATTAGGGCGCCATTGGTGGCCTGAGAACCGTAAAGCGCCGCTGCGTTGGCCCCCTTCAGAATGGTGATGTCGGCAATGTCGTCGGGGTTAAGTGAGGTGAGTACATCCTGAGTAGTTTGCACCCCGTCAATTACCACCAGAGCTTGGTTTTCCCCTGTTATGGAGCGAGTTCCTCGTAGCGTAACGCGCACACTTGGGTTGATGCCGTTGTTTACCGTCTGGATTTGTAAGCCCGAAACTTTGCCAGCTAAGCCATTCGTGACGTTGGTTACGCGAGCTTGGTTGAGTTCCTTGGCACTAATAGTAGAAGTAGCATAGCCAATTTCCTGGGCTTGGCGCTGAATACCTAGTGCTCCGGTTACTACTACTTCGCCCAGTTGCTTGGTATCTGTAGCTAAGGCTACATCAATAGTAGTTGCAGTACCCACGGGCCGTTCTACCGCCGCAAAGCCAATGGAAGAAATGGCAAGAGTAGTTGCCGTTGCGGGCACGCTAATCGAATAGGCCCCATCAGCATTGGTGGAGGCCCCAATGGTAGTGCCTTTCACGAGCACCGTAGCCCCTGGAATGGGCTGACCCGTGCTCTGGTCCGTGACACGCCCGGAAACCTGACGGCTCTGGGCTACCACCTGCTCTGAGAGCCCAGCAACCACCAGAAGTGTTACGAGTAACTGTTGTTTCATATAAGTGAGCTTAGTGAATAGAAGGCCGTTACGAAACTGAAAGCCCGGTAAGTATAGTGGTGTAGTATGATTAATAAAAAAGCAAACAATACGTAATTGATAGATAATATTGTCAACATAAATGGATATAAATTATAATTAATGCACAATATGTGTACTGCTAATGAAGATATTTCATAAGCAGTAAGTGAGTACTTAGCTCTGCATTACTGCCCATTGCAAGGCTGCTTTTGCATCTCTGAGAGCCTTCGTCTACCTACTAATTGCGGTAGAATTTACTGTAGTTTTAATAGGATTAAAAATTGATTAAAATCTGATGAAATTTTTTATCACTTGGCTAATTATTTATACAACCTGTACCTAGGATGCCGCTTTCTTCTGCTTTGTCAGCGCCACAATCGGCGCCTGTGCTGTCCGTAGACAGCGCCATTTGGAGGCAAGTAGGGAAGCGCATAGCAACTGCTTTTAGGTAATAGGAAGTGCCTGCACGCAACGCCTGGTGTAATTCTGGTTCTTTATAGTCCAACTCATTCTCTCTACAACCAACTTTCCGCATGAACACACTTCGACTCATTGCCCTAGCCAGCAGTTTGGCCGTAGCCGCCCCAACATGGGCCCAACAGGGCACCAAAGCCGACCCCTCCATGCTGGCTAAAATCAAGGATGAAGGTCTGAATCGTTCGAAGGTGATGGAAACAGCCTTTTACCTGACTGACGTGTGTGGCCCGCGCCTCGCTAATTCCGACGGGTTGAACCGCGCCAACCAGTGGACCCAAAAGCAACTCACCAGCTGGGGCCTTACCAAGGCAACCATCGAGCCTTGGGGTACCTTCGGCCGCGGCTGGGACATTGAGAAGTCGTACGTAGCCATGACGGCACCTTACTATCATACCCTCATTGGGGCTCCCAAAGCCTGGACGCCCAGCACCAGTGGGGTCCTGAAAAAGCAGGTAGTAGTAGTAAAGGCCACCACCGAAGCAGAACTGGACAAGTACAAAGGAAAGCTGCGGGACAAGATTGTGCTGCTGGACGTAACAAACGTTCCTAAACCAAGCTTTGAAGCCGACGCCAAGCGCTACACAGCCGAGGAGCTGCAGAAGATGGCCGAGTACAAACTGGAGGCCCCAGCTGCCAAACCCAACGATGCGGAAATGGAGCAGCGCATGGCGCAGCGCCGTACCATGATGGCCCTGCGCACGAAGATGTCGGATATGATTTTGAGCGAGGGCGCGGTGGCTATCCTGAGCACCCGCGGCGGCTCCGATGGTACGTTCTTCACTTCCAACGGGGCCCCCTACGCTGCTGATGCCAAGCCCGTACTGCCCGAGTTGGAAATGGCCCCGGAAGATCAGTTGCGCCTCATTCGCCTGGCCGACGCTGGTATTCCGGTGGAGCTGGAGCTAGAAACGCGCACCCGTTTTCAAAGCCAAGACTTGAAAGGCTACAATGTGGTAGCCGAAATTCCAGGTACTGATAAAAAGCTGAAAAATGAGGTAGTAATGCTAGGTGGCCACCTGGATTCTTGGCACGCCGCCACAGGTGCCACCGACAACGCCGCTGCTGCGCCGTAATGATGGAGGCTGTGCGCATCCTGAAGGCTGCTGGCGTGCAGCCGCGCCGCACCATTCGCATTGCACTATGGGGCGAGGAAGAGCAGGGTTTGCACGGCTCGCGTAACTACGTAAAGAACCACTTCGCCGACCCCGCCACTATGAAGCTGCTGCCCGACCACGAAAAGCTGGCTGCCTACTTCAACCTTGACAATGGTGCTGGCAAAATCCGGGGTATCTACGCCCAAGGCAACGAAGCTGCCGCTCCTATCTTCCAGGAATGGCTGAAGCCCTTTGCCGATATGGGGGCTACCACCGTTACGCTACGCAACACCGGCGGCACCGACCACCTGGCCTTCGACGCCGTGGGCTTGCCTGGCTTCCAGTTTATTCAGGACCCGCTGGACTACGGTACCCGTACTCACCACACCAACATGGATACCTACGAGCGCCTACCTGCCGACGACATGAAGCAGGCCTCCGTGGTAGTGGCGTCCTTCGTGTACCAGGCCGCCATGCGCGACCAGAAGTTGCCCCGCAAAACGCTGCCTACCGCCAAGCCCGAAGCTCGGATGTAGCAGTTTATAGTCTGAGATAAAACAAGGGGCCCCACTGATAATTCGGTGGGGCCCTTGGTTTTTAATAGATTAACTAGTGAGTAGTAGCAGGGCGGCGGCCAAAAGCTACCTCCGCCTGGCGCAGATAGGCCGATGGTGTAAGCCGCGTAACCTGCCTGGAGGTTTTGTTGTAGAGGGCCGGTTGCCCGCCGTAGTGCTGCACCAGCGTGTAAGCCAGCACGACGCCCCATCCTTCCCAGAAACAACGCACTTTGCCACCTGTCAGCACGTCGTTGAATGAGGTGTGGTTTGAGCCGTCAATACAGATGTCAATTTTTCCTTGCTCAAACATATCGGTGAGGTAGATGCGCTCAGCCGTTAGCTGAGGCACGTTGTAGCCGGCGGTGTACAGTTGGTGAAGCGTTTGGTAGTAGCGGGTCTGAAGTTCCGATAACTCGGGCATGTGATCTACCGTCACGTCGGAATACACCCCCCAAGGCCACTCGTGCTTTTGCCAAACCCAGTGGCTACTGGGCAGAGAACAAGGGTAGCCCCGATCTACGGCCTCCTGCAAATCGGTAAGGGCGGCAAAAATAACGATGCCTGTCTGGTCGTAGGGTGGATGAATAATCTCGAACGTGTGGGTTGGCTGCTGCTCACGGGCAATGGTTTGGAGCATAGGCATTACCTTATCTAAATTTACGTAGTCACCTTCCGCTGAAGTACGAAACTCGTACTGCTGGCCTCGGATGTAGAGCCGGGTAAAGTACTCCTGGGTGCGAGTGTCCAGGCCATCCTCAACACACACGGCTGGAAACTGGCCCAGGTCGCGCACAAACTGTAGCACCAAGGCCGTCAGGTCTTCTTTCGCATAGATACACTCCGAATCAAAGGAGATTTGTCGAATGCGAAACTGAGCGCCAAGATGCTCAGCGTTATCAAGCATGCGCTGCTCAAAGTCTTGAGAGTTGCTGTGGTTGGGCTGCGACACAAAGTAGCTATTCATGCCATTCGGTTCAGCGCAGCCAAACACTATACAGGTACCAAGTAATAGGAGCTTTTTCAAAATACGTACACGTGAATAGCCGGTGTCGATAATAGCTGAACCGGGTATTAAAGCGCGGTAAAACCAAGCGGTAAAACCAGGCCATAAGGAGTATGGCTGCTAGGAGGCAGTAGGAAAGCCGTTACTATGCAGACAGCCTCTAACAGCGAGTTGGGGGGACCACCTAGCCATAGCAGAGGGGTTGTAAGCACCAAAGCCAACACTAGCGGTTTCATCCGGTAAAAGACGAAAGTTAGCCTAGCTGCTTCTTGAATAAGTCTAAGGTTCGTTCCCAGGCTTGCTGAGCTGCCCCGGCGTTGTAGCGAGCAGGCGAAGAGTCGTTGTTGAATGCGTGGTTTACGTTGGGGTATACGTACTGCTCATACTGGATATTGCTGGCCTTGAGGGCCGCTTCGTAGGCATCCTTACCAGCATTTACGCGCTCATCGAGGCCCGCATAGTGTAGCAGTACGTGGGCCTTGATGTTGGGAACTTCTTCCGTGGGAGGCTGGGTGCCGTAGTACGCCACGGCCGCATTCAGCTTAGGATCGTGGGTAGCGAGGCTGTTGGCCATGGCTCCGCCCCAGCAGAAGCCTACGCAGCCGGTTTTGCCGTTTGAGTCGGGGCGCTGGCGCAGGTAATCAAGCGCGGCCAGGTAGTTGCTCAGGTTGTGTTGCTTGTCGAGCTTCCCAATGAGCGTTCGGCCCTCATCCTCATTCGTTGGCGTACCTCCAAACACCGATAGTGCATCTACGCCCAACGCCACGTAGCCAGCTTTAGCCACGCGCCGCGTTACATCTTTAATGTGCGGAGTAAGGCCCCGGTTTTCGTGGATAACCACAACTGCGCCGCGCTTTTTCTTGCCTTTGGGATGCACTAGATAGCCCTTCATAGTAACGCCAGCCGCCCCAGGCCAGCTTACGTCCTCTGTTACCAGATCATCGGCGTCGGCGGGAATAGTTGCGGCTTGCGCGTAGCCGGGCTCCAACACAGCCAGCGCGGCTGCGGCCAGGGCCGTGCCGCCCGCTAGCTTCACCAGCCGATCCAGAAATTCTTTGCGGCTGAGTGGTGCGTGGGTATACTCGTCAAACAGATTGATAATGCGCTGATCCATAGCGGGCGGAAGTGAGCAGTGAGAGAAGAAAGGTAATGAATAAGCCGGTGCTGGTGCCAGGCCCACACCCGTTAGCTGACATTCTGGAGGAGCATTCTGATTGTTAGGCAACTCGATTCCGGCGACACAAAGCCCTTGCTCGGTGGCAGTACAGTTGACAACAGATGTAGTACAGGGATAGGCCGACGGGGGCTTACTCCACGTAGCGTACTTGCCGGGGCGGAAAAAGTCGGTCTACCAGTCGTACTAAGCGCCAGCGGGTGTTCTTGAGCTTCTTCACTACGGGTACCGCCTGAAAGTTAAAGTGGGCTACTGCGGCAACATCTTCTGTTACGGAGCGCCCCTTCAAACTCGATTCGAGCAGGAACGATGCAATGGCCTCGTTCCACTCCTCCTTGTTACTCCAGTAGTGCCCAATGAAGGGGCGAGCCGGCCGTAGCTCAAACCGCTCCTGTAAGGCCAGGGCTAGGGCAAACTGCTCGATAAGCCGCGGGGTAACGCCAGCTCGGCTTAGGTCGTCGCAGATACGTAGGGCTAGCGCAATGGCCTCGGGCCCGCCCTGGGCTGGTATGCCCACCACGCCTGCGTTCCACATCTGATGCCGCTCGTGCAGGGTAATGCCGCCGAAGGTTTTTCTGCCAATCTGCTGCCACATGCGCTTTTCAGTTTTGCTGCCCAACGCGGCTAGGGCGCCCTCCGGCTCGTGCATGTAGGCGTAACCCGCCGCCAGGCCCTTGTGCAGATCGGTAAAGGAGCCGTGCAGAAAGGTGTCGGAGTCCAGGTAGAGGAGGGGCACCCCAGGATATAGGGCCGCAACGTGCTCCAGAGCTTTGATCTTGATGCGCCAGAAGAAGTCAAACTCGCCGCGCCACGCTTGCAGCGTAGCCGCACTCACTGGCAGCACCGTTACGTGGTCGGCTAAGTGGCGGTAGAAGTCGGGCGCATCTGTCACAACGGTGATGGTGCCCAGCCCGGCCGGCCGGTGGCGCAGAAAGGTGAGAATAGAAAAGTGTGCCTGGAAGTGAATGCGCACATTCTCTCCAAACACCAGATACAGTAAGTTCATACACGAAGCCGCGGCGGGCCAGCTACAATTCGGCTATTCTTCTTCGCGGTGCACCGTAGCTGGGCTAAACGCGGGCACGCATACTGACCAGTATTCGCATTCTTCCCCAAACGGATTGGAGTAGCGCACCCGGGCGCCCGCCTTAATCAACAACGATTCACCGGCACCCAACTCTACTACGTCGCCGTCGATTTCAAATCGCTTGCGCCCGCGCACTACAATGGTTACTTCATCAAATTCTGGGCGCTGGTGCGGTTCACTCCATTGGGGCGGCGCTATCATATGAGCCACACTGTAGCGGGGCGTATTGGTGCTGGCTAAGCCAATATGCTCTTCAATGAGTTTGCCATCGGTAGTGGGAACAACGAATGGATTTTGCTGGCGGAAATAGCGTTTCTCGGACATGTAATGCAACGCGTAGTGGTGGGAAGTGATGGGCAAGGTACTCTGCCCCGTGCGCGGCGTAGCAACCGGCACGATGGATATGGGAAAGACTACCCCGGGAATGATTACTGGCCGGCGCAGGCGCCTTCGGTAAAGCGCGTAACCCCGGCGTTGGTAGCTTGGCATGGGTTGCCATAGGTTTTGCCGTCGCAGCCACACACGGGGTTGTAGTCCATGGTGCATATGGCATCCTTGCGAATCTTGCTCTCATCAATGCAGGGTTGCTGAGCCGTAGTGGCAGGACGCTGGCAGGTGATAAGCAAGGGCAAGGCAACTATGCAGGCAAGAAAGTTTTTCATGAGTGGTAGAGTAAAGTCCAGGTAAAATAGGAGGTGAGCAGAGGCAAAGTACGGTAGCTAGTACTAAACGGGGTCAACCTTGTGAAATATTTAGCCTTGCTAATTTTTGCCCGGATTCTATAACCCCGTCAACTTACCTGCGTATAGTCCCCCTAGATTGATACGTGCTGCTTACCTTGAGCAGCTAGTAATTCCCGCTCCCGGGTAGCTACTACGTGTCGCTGAACTAGAACCTCTTTTTTCACCCCATTCTCTCCCCCAATATCATGTCGTATCACGAAGAAGACAACTCCGGTAAAATTCTCCTTGCTGCTCTGGCCGGTGCCGGTGCTGGTATCATTGCTGGTTTGCTGATGGCTCCCGACAAAGGCAAAGCTACGCGTGGCAAAATCGGCGAGGCGGCTACGAAATATAGCGGCCAGCTAGGTGAGCAACTGTCGAAATACGGCGAAGATCTGGATTCTAAATTCAAAGGCTATATAGAGAAGCTGGAAGACCTAGGCCTAACCGGCGCTGGCTCAAAGCTGAAGCTGCAAGGCAATTGGGACGAAGCTAAAGGCAAGCTGAAGCAGCAGTACGCCCAGTTGACCGACGAAGATCTGGAGTACGCTGAAGGCCAGGGCGACGAGCTCGTAGGCCGCTTGCAAAACAAGCTCGGCAAAGCCAAGAGCGAAGTTGTAAAGCTCCTCAACGACCTGTAGGCCTAACCGTCTAGTTCGTATTAGTAAACGCCCTTGTTTTCTTCGGAAGACGGGGGCGTTTTGCTTAACCTCCACGCGAAACAATTCGTTATATCTGGTGCGGGCAATATACGGCCCACTAGTTCACTTCAACTGCTATATCTGCCATGCAAGACACCAAAGGAAAAGTAATCCTCTCGCTTTTAGCCGGTGCCACCGTAGGCGCCGTAGCTGGGTTGCTACTGGCCCCCGAGACTGGTAACGAAACGCGTTCCAGCCTAAAGAAATCAGCCTCTAAACTCGGCGACGATTTAAGCAAGCTGCTGAAAGATGGCAAGTCGCGCCTAAGCTCGCTCTCCGGCCAAGCTACTACCACTGAGCAGCAGTCTTCTGACCGCACTGCCGCCGATAATCTGCTCAGCTCAATGAGTGCCACCGAAGTGGACACCACCTACGGCAGCCATTCCTACGATGATCTTGATTCGGATTATGACGGAACAGGTGGTGATGGAAGGTATTCAGGCCCGGTCCATTAAAAAAAGTTGCACTACTTGTAACCTTAGGTAGCACCCCGCGTTAAAGAATATACAATCGGCTCAAGAGAAGATTGGAGAAGATACTGAAGCAAAATTGCCGACCGTAGAGCTTCTGACAGGATCTGGTCAAACAACCCGCCAGTAAAATCGTACGCTGTCCATCGCACATTTCTTCTGTGTTACCCAATCGGAAGGGTGAGTCAATTGTATTATAAGGAAAGCCTCCCGCATTTATTTTAGCGGGAGGCTTTCTGACTTTAGAGGCTTTGGGTTTGAAAAGTTTCGAAGAAAAATCACGCTTTGGTAACCTTCTTTTGACACGGCCGTTAAAGAAGATATAACCAACTTATTCGAGGTTGGATAAGAACCTGTTGTAAAATTGCCGGCTGTAGAGCTTCTAGTAAGGAATGGTTAACAACCCTTGGTAGTAAAATCGTACATGCCCATCGCAAGCTTCTCCAGGCATTACTATCCTGCCAATTGCTTGAGTTAGTTATAAAAAGAAAGCCTCCCGCTCTTTACTGCGGGAGGCTTTCTGCATGTAAGGCCCAGATATAATTACTCGTCTCCTTCAGGCTTAGGAGCATTCTCCGATTTGGTGTACTCTGGCTTCATCTGAGGGAAGAAGAGCACATCCTGAATCGAGCTAGAGTTAGTCATAATCATGCTCAGGCGGTCGATGCCGATGCCTAGGCCAGCGGTAGGTGGCATACCGTATTCCAGGGCCCGCAAGAAATCTTCGTCGAGTACCATGGCTTCGGTGTCGCCGCGCTTGCCTAGCTCCAGCTGCTCTTCAAAGCGGGCGCGCTGGTCGATAGGGTCATTGAGTTCCGAGAAAGCGTTGCAGATTTCTTTGCCATTGCAAATAGCCTCAAAGCGCTCCACTAGGCCTGGCTTCGAGCGGTGCTTCTTGGCCAGCGGCGACATTTCTACGGGATAGTCGGTGATGAACGTAGGCTGAATTAGCTTCGGCTCCACGTGTTCCCCAAATATTTCGTCAATGATTTTGGCTTTGCCCATGCTAGGGTCAAGACTTACTTTCAATTCCTTCGCAGCAGCTCGTAGCTCGTCTTCGCTCTTGCCGTCAATGTTGAAGCCAGTGAAGTGCTCAATAGACTCGGCCATGGTGAAGCGCTTCCACGGCCGTTGGAAGTTGATGATGTTCTCCCCTACCGGCACTTCGGTTTTGCCGTGCAGGGCCAGTGCTACGCGCTCTACCATTTCCTCTACTAGGTCCATCATCCAGTAGTAGTCTTTGTAGGCTACGTACAGTTCCATCTGAGTGAACTCGGGATTGTGGAACCGGCTCATGCCCTCGTTGCGGAAGTCTTTGGAGAACTCGTAAACTCCATCGAAACCACCCACAATCAGGCGCTTCAAGTACAGTTCGTTGGCAATGCGCAAGTACAGCGTCATGTCCAGCGTGTTGTGGTGGGTTTTGAACGGACGAGCAGCAGCACCTCCGTACAGAGGCTGCAAAATGGGCGTTTCTACCTCCAGGTACCCTTTGTCGTTGAGGTAGTTGCGCATAGCCTGCACTAGTTGCGTACGCTTAATGAAAGCTTCGCGCACGTGCGGGTTCACAACCAAGTCTACGTAGCGCTGCCGATAACGCTGCTCGGGGTCAGTAAACGCGTCATAGGTGATTTTCTCACCCGTAGCCTCATCCACTCGCTCCTTTACAACGGGAAGGGGGCGTAGGCTTTTGCTTAGCAACGTGAAGCCGGTGACATGCACCGACGTTTCGCCCACCATCGTTTTGAACACGTGGCCCGATACCCCCACGAAGTCGCCGAGGTCTACCAGCTTTTTGAATACCGTGTTGTACAGCTCCTTGTCTTCGCCAGGGCAAATTTCGTCGCGGTTGATGTAGAGCTGAATGCGGCCAGAAGCGTCTTGCAACTCAGCAAACGAGGCCTTACCCTTCACCCGAATTGACATCAGACGGCCTGCTAGGCTTACTTCCTGAAAGTTGTTGAGCTCTGGGTGGTAGTTGTCCAGGATTTCCTGGGCGTAAAAGTTTACATCGAACAGTTCAGACGGATAAGGCTCAATACCGAGCTTCTGAAGCTCTTCCAGCTTGTTACGACGAATTATCTCCTGTTCGCTGAGGTGCTGCATGGGGCGAGGCGTAAGTAGAGGACCCGCATGGGGTCGAAAAAGTCAAGCTGCAAAAATAGCGTGGCTCACACACTTATTTGCATAAACCGAGGAAGAGTTAGGTAGTTCGTAGCGAATACCGTAACTGAGCTGCCGTAGCTGAAAAGCAGGAGCAAACAAAAAGCGCTGGCCTAAGAGGCCAGCGCTTACGTGTATATGCGGTCGGATGATAAAAAAGCTCGGGTACCTTAGGCCGCCATACGCATGGTCGGCTCGTCGTCGCGGAGCACTGGCTCAACGCGGATTTGCAGACGCTCATGAACAAAGGTGTTCTGCAAGTGCTTAGGCAGGCCTGCTACCAACTGCTGGTAACGCTCCAGGCCAATTGCTTTCGCTACGTAGGTCTCGTGAATACCATTGAGGTAGCTTACAATGTTTAGCAAAGACTGGTGAAAGAGCTTGAAGTCAATCTCGGCTTCCACGAAGCGCTCAATCTCGCGGCTCGTCTGAGAAATACGCAGACGACCTAGTAGATCAAAGATGGTCGTGTAGCCAAGGCGCCACGTAATTTGCTGCCAGTGCGAAGCCGTCCACTTATCCAACGCCTTGCCCGTTTTCTGACTGCGGATGGCGGTATTGGGGTTGGCTTGTACCTGCTGGCGGGTCGAGACGGCTTTGATCTTGCGCGTAGTGCGTAAGAACTGACCAATCTGCGCCTGGGCGTCAATCTCCTTGCCGGCAATGTGCAGGCCTGCCTTGTAGCCAGCCAGTGGCAGGCGGTGGATGCTAAAGTCGCCGTAGGCACCGGCGGCATAGAAGGAAATAGGGCGGGGGTAGGCATTGCGTACGACCAACCGGCCCACCTCACGGCGAATCAACGATGGGTTGTTGCTACGCACCCCAGCCGTGTACAGGAAGGCTTGTAAGCCAGCCATGATGGTATGATACGCCTGGGGGAAGGTCCAGTGTAATGCGTTACGCAGGTAGTCTTCGTCGCCTAGCTCTGCCGTAGAGCGTAAGGCATACTCGGTGCTCCAGCAAGCACTAAGCAGTTTGGTTACTGCTTGCACATCAGCATCTGTCAACTCAGCCTGGTGAGCCCGGAAGAAGGGAAGATGCTGTAGGCCACCCTGCGCGTCGTCGCCTTCCTGAATGTGATAGTTGATGGCAAAGAAGTAGTTCAGGAAAACCTGGGCAGGAATGGATTTGCGCCACGTTTCCTCCGCTTGTTTCTGCTCGTCCGTTACGAGCGGAATAATGGTCGTTTCCATGTTCGTCGTTGTCATGCTTTATAAACCAATGTAGCACTTTCTTAGTTCTTATTTGCTAAAAATATTGACATGTATTTTATGTTTTTAATCATTTGTAATTCAATGTTTTATGTTTTGATGAAAGCGCATAAGCAAAATTTATTTTTATGGCTTATTTACTACTAAGATTAGTTGTATGCATTGGGCAAGAAAAAGCCCCTATACAAAGTAGTACAGGGGCTTTTCATTCGTAGCTCTTGGTAGCTTAGATCTGGTCTTTCAATACAGATACAGCCTCCCGCAAGGTAATGTCCTTCTTCAAAGGCTTCGTAAAGCGTGAAGCACGATTTACTTTGATAGTATCGGTGCCTAAGGCGCGAATGTCAGCCGATAGGGGCGCAATGCTCAAAGTTGGAGCTGTCTTCTGGATGGCTTCGTACTTATCCGACTCCACTTTGGCCTGCTGCTGCTCAGCACGGTAGTTAGTCAGCTTCAATGATACTTTGGTATCATCCTTACGCTTTACCATGCGCTGTACCATGTCCGACAACTGCTTGAAGCTGGCGCTTGAAGCCACGCGGGAAGCACTAGCCTGCTTTAACTTATCGATGGAAGGAGCACCACTCCAAACGCGGTAGCGAGCAGGGGTAATCTCATCCCACTTCAAAGGATAATCTGACTCTTTCTCACCCTGGTCGAGGTAGCTATACGCGTCGGGAAGAATGATATCAGGTACTACTCCTTTAAACTGCGTAGAGCCACCATTAATGCGGTAGAACTTCTGCGTGGTCAGCTTGAGCGAGCCAAAAGGCTTGATGTTATTAAACTCGGCAGGCATTGCGTCATCCAGATCGAAGATGCGCTGCACAGTTCCCTTACCGTATGTGCTGGCCGAACCCATGATAACGCCACGCTTGTAGTCTTGCATAGCCGCTGCCAGAATCTCAGAGGCCGAAGCACTGTACTTGTTTACGAGCAGCACTAGTGGCCCACTGTATTGCACACGAGGGTCACGGTCGTTGAGGATGCTAGCTGCGCCCTGACCACCACGCACCTGTACTACTGGTCCGCTATCAACGAACAGGCCCGCCATTTCTACGGCATCCTGCAAGGAGCCACCACCATTGAAGCGCAGGTCAAGTACTACTCCTTGCACATTTTCTTGCTTCAGCTTCTCCAGCTCCTTCTTCACGTCGGCTGCTGAGCTGCGGCCGCCATTGTCGTTAAAGTCGGCGTAGAACGTTGGCAGCTTGATGTAGCCAATCTTCTTACCATTGTCATTGATGGTAGCCGACTGCGCGAAGGTTTCCTCAAGCACTACTACATCACGAATGATAGAAATGACCTTGGTGCTTGCATCGGGTTTCTTCACCGTTAAGCGTACCTCCGTGCCTTTCTTACCCTTGATCATCGATACAGCTTTGTCAAGACGAAGGCCTTCAACTGATACCGGTTCAGCAGCTCCCTGAGCCACGCGAATAATAATGTCACCGGCTTTCAACTCGCCCTGACGGTAGGAGGCGCTACCTGGGATGATGTCAGATACCTTGATCTGACCATCCTTCTCCTGTAATGAGGCGCCAATCCCTTCGAAACGGCCAGTCATGGCCTGATCAAAGGTCTCTTTGTCGCGCGGAGCGAAGTACTCCGTGTGAGGGTCATAGGTGTTGGCGATGGTATTGGCGTACGTAGCCAACCGGTCGTTTGCATCGTTTTGCTGAAGGTCTTTGAAGTAAGCATCAAAGTACTTCATCACCCGCTTCCGGGCTTCCTCTTCCATTTGGGCTGGCGTGCGCACAGGCTCTGAAGTAGTAGCTACAGAAGGCTGAGCAGAGGTAGAAGCCAGCGGCTTGTCTTTCTTCTTGGCCTGCTCGTCCATCAGCTCTGATACGCGTACCATAGTTTGGTACTTCAGGAACTTGCGCCACTCTTCCCGTTGCGCTGCTGCATTGGCCGCAAACGTAGATTTATCGGGCTCAGTCTCAAACGTCTCGTCCGTGGTAAAGTCGAAAGGCTTCGATAGAATATCGTGGTAGAGAGCCTGCACATCCTTCACACGCTGGTCCATGATCTGCGTGCTCACGTCTAGGAACTCGTGCGTGCCCCGCAGCACCTCGTTGTCAATGTCGTTTTGGTATTTGCGCAGTTGGTCTACGTCCGATTGCAGCAAGAACTTTTTGCTAGAATCCAGACGCTTGAGGTACAAGTCGAACACCCGCTTAGAGAATGTGTCGTCAATCTTCTCAGGCTGGTAGTGAGCCTGAGTGAGAGCCTGAAGCATTGCCTTTACCAGGACTTCGTCCTTCTGCGGCGTGCGGTTGTCGTTGCGCCGGTACAGCTTGTAGGAAGCCAGCACAAACACTGCCATCAGCACCGAGGCATACAGGCCTATTTTAATTCGGGTGGAGGACATGAAGAATCGGGATGAAATGAAAAAGTCAATTGAGAAGGCAACACACGCTAATGCTACGTGCTACCAGAAAGACTGGTTATAAGCAAAAACGCCAAAACCAGTAAAATAAGTGCCCTGTTAGCTGCTTGCCTGAGAGAAAGAAGTAAGTAACCGACTCTAGGTTGCATTTGCTGAAAGGTGAACCATAAGAACCTGAAAGCAGGGGGTTGAGATACAACAGAATAGCCTCCGTAAAGTCCTATGGAATGATCAATATACAAAAAATAAAGGCCCTTCCACTCAAGTGGAAGGGCCTTCAAGACTAAAAAGCGGTCTGCTTAGTAGTGACGTACTTTCTCGCCATTGTTGCGACGGAATTCTTCTTCAAAGTAGCGAGCATCTTCTTCGCTACGGGGTTTCACACCCATTACGATGTTACCGCTCTTGATGTCGCTTTCGTACTCAGAAGCGTGCTCTTCTGGGATACCCGAGCCTACTAGGCTCCTACTAGGCCGCCCGTCAAACCACCGGCACCAGCACCCGCCAGAGCGGCAGCAATAGGACCAGCAATTACTAAGCCCAAACCGGGTAGTGCTACTGAAGTACCAATGGCAGCAATTGCACCGATTACAGCACCAGCCGTACCACCGATTGCTGAACCTACGCCAGCACCTTCCATGGCTTTGTCGCCAAGCTCAGTGTCAGGAGTATCGCTGCCGAAGTGCGTCTTGCGGGTGTCGTCCGACATCAATACGTTTACGTCATCCTTAGAGTAACCACGTGACGAAAGCGACTGGTAAGCACGCTCGGCGCTGTCACGGTCGCGGAATGTTCCGTAAGTAGAAGTACCGTAGGTGGTGTTGCTACCAGTTACTGCACGTGCTGCGTCACCAGCAGCATTCTGTACTGCGTCTACGCCAGCACCGATGGTTGCGCCTGCTGAACCAGCAATTGCACCGCCTTTTTGCGTGGCGCTGTAGTCATGGTGTGCGCTGTTGTCTGAGCCAGCAACACCCGAGTCGCTGGTGCTAGAGTTGCCCATATTGCCGCTAGAGGTAGTGTTTGCGCCAGTGCCGTAGCCAGTGCCAGCCGAGCCAGTACCGTAGTTAGCGCCTGAACCTGTACCTGAATTAGTCGGATTGATCGAATCGTTAGTGCTCATGGAGTGGGAGATTTAAATGATTGAAAGGAGAGAGTTTTGCTTTCGCCTGCTGGGTTGTACTAGTGGAAAGGGAGCAGCAGGTGATCTGAGTAGCTTAACGGGAGCAGTCAGAATGGGGTTGCAAAAAAATCTGCTTATAAATCTATTTTACCTCCTAGCCTCATCAGCTAAGCAACTTTAGGCCTTGTACTTAGGCGAATTTTTCGTAATTGACCGAATCTTGCCAGAATGTTCTGCACTCGCGGCGCATTGTTTTCAGGAAGTCTTCCTGTTGCTTAAGAGTGCGCCATTCGCCCAGTCCTAGCCGCTCGCACAACTTATAGAAGTTGTCGCCCTGGCCCTTTGAGCCTTCTACTTTCACCAAGCAACTAAGAATAGGACGGCCGGCAGCATGTTCCTGTTCAGAAAGCTCGGCAAGGAGTTCATTGAGTCGAGCTTTCTCGTGGGAAATGTCTAGGTTAAGGCCAAGCTCAGCTTCCTGAACCAAGTTGAGGTAGCTAGTAGTACCCACCTGGGTGCGGGCAAAGCGAATTAAATGGCTGCGTACTCGGCCGATCATGAGGGAGAAAGTATTAGGGGAGCGGAATGTAGCAAAAAAAAGCCCGCCGTCTTTACATCCGAGTAAAGACGGCGGGCGGGCGCTAACCAAAACTGTGCCGGGCTACAAAAACTAGCGTTTCTGCGCTTTACGGCGGTTCATCTCCTTTTGAATTAATAAAAATTCACGGCTGGTTTGGCCGGCAATAGCGGTGTTTTCATCAGCACGCCGCAGGAGATAGGGCATTACCGACGCAACTGGACCATAAGGCACGTATTTGGCCGTATTATAGCCCGCATTAGCCAAGTTGTAGGTGAGGTTGTCGCTCATGCCATATAACTGCGCAAACCACATGCGTGGGTCGTTGGGCTGCAAGCCGTTTTCCTGCATAAGCTCAGTAAGCAGTAGAGAGCTAGCCTCATTATGTGTACCTGCACAAATGCTAATATGATCGGCATGCTCTACGCAGAAACGTAACGACTCATTATAGAGGTCGTCGGTAGCTTGCTTGCTCGGGTTGATTGGGTTTTGGCGGCCCTGGCTAGCTGCTACGCGGGCTTCCTTTTCCATATAAGCGCCCCGCACCAGCTTGCCCCCTAGGTAGTAGCCGCCCTGCACTGCATCCTCGTAAGCCTTTTTGATAGCGTCGAGCCGGTCTTGGCGGTACAGCTGATACGTGTTCCAAACAATGGCCGACTCCCGGTTGTAGCGCTGCATCATCTCGTACGTCAACTGGTCAATGGTTTCCTGGAACCAGCTTTCTTCAGCATCAATAAATACGCGTACCCCATACTGGTGGGCGCGCGCACAGATGGCGTTAATACGCTTTTTGCTGCGCTCGTAGCTGGCTTGCTCAGTAGGCGTGAGGGCTACCCCGCGTTGCACCTTCTCTAAAATGGCGCTATCAGCTACACCAGTTACTTTAAATACGGAGAATGGAATCGATTCCGAACGATGGGCCAAATCAATGGTAGCCAGCAGCTCGGTGGTGGTTTCATCAAAGCTCTTATCGGTACCCTCTCCTTCCACTGAGTAGTCGAGGATGGTACCGATCTGATAGCGGGCTAGCTCCTGGATAACTGGCAAACATTCTTGAATGCTCTCACCCCCGCAGAACTGGTCAAAGATGGAGTTCTTGATCAAAAACTTAGTGCCGGGCACATGCCACTTCAGCGCTGTTTTCATGAGGCCTCCGCCCGTCTTCACAAGGGAGTTGTTATTCATGGCTGCAAACAGGGCGTACATTTTGCGTAGCTCCCCATCCGATTTGGAGGCGAAAGCAACGGCAGTATCCTCGAAGGATAGGGGGGGGGCTTGCGTAAGGGACATTAAGCAGTCAGTTTAGCGACGAGTGGGCGGACTTCGCAGGGCAAAGATAGCCGGTTAACATCGTTTCAAACCGGATAGTTACTTAACTGCAATTTGCTTTTTCGAAGGTTGCGCCTCGCCTCGCCACTTAGGTAGCTTATAGCCAATACCGTCGCTATGCTGCGTAATTCTATACTTACTGAGCGTTAGCTGCTACAGGAGTAGTAGAATTAGCTACGCGGATGTACTGGTGGTTACTAAGCTTGCCGTTGGCGTCCTGGAGATATAACCGGTTGCCGGAGACTAGATAGTATTGACTGCTTTGGTAACCACGGTAAATAATAACGTGACGGTATTTGTTTTTGGCATTGCTACGGGCGGCGCGCCGTACAGAATATGCTGCTGCACCCCGCAAAGTGCCGTCCTCGAAAAACCGAGCCCGCCCGCGCCGGTCAAACTCAATCCGAATCCGGTGCCCGGTAACGGCCGGAGTAAGAGCCGGATCCGAAACAATAGAACTTTCCACCCACTCCCAACGGCCCACTAGCTGTTCCTCTGCGGTTGGTAATGAGTCACGGTTACATGCTGCCAAGAATACTGCAGCCCCACCAGTAATGAATAACTGACGTAAGAAAGAATTCATAAAATAATAGAGCTTAAGTTGCGCTACTATGAGCGATATAAAGCTTAAATAGTTGCATCAAAACAAGTGAATTTTGGGCAATTTCACGCTACCAAAGCGCATAAGTTTTTTTGAAACCGACACGACCTTGACAGACACATTATTTTTGGGCGCAGAAGCGCTGCCCGCACTGGCAGAACTGCTCCGCCGTCCAGCTGTAGGACAGGTTTGGGTACTAGCCGATGCTAACACGGCCCGCTTGTGCTACCCCCTGCTACAACCGCATTTGCCGCCTACTCATCGGCTAATTGAAATTCCCGCCGGCGAGGAATTTAAGACGCTTGCTACCTGTGATACCGTGTGGCAGCAGCTTACGGAGCAGAACACAGACCGCCACGCCGTGCTCGTGAACTTGGGCGGTGGGGTAGTGACGGACTTGGGTGGTTTTTGTGCGGCGGTGTACAAACGGGGTATTCGCTTCATTCAGGTGCCCACTACCTTGCTGGCGCAGGTAGATGCTAGTGTAGGAGGCAAAACAGGCGTTGATTTCCTCGGCTTCAAAAACCAACTGGGCGTATTTCAGGAGCCAGCGGCCGTGTGCATTGATCCGCAGTTCTTGCAGACCCTGGACCCGCGGCAGTTGAAGCTGGTTACGCCGAGATAGTAAAGCACTGGCTGATTGCCGATGCCGACGCCTTCCAGCAGAACCGGAGCATTGGTATGTTCGTGGAGGAATGGCTGCCCCTGATTCGGGAGTCGGTACTATTGAAAGAACAGGTAGTAGCCCAAGATCCGTTGGAAAGTGGCCTACGCAAAGTGCTCAATTACGGGCATACCGTCGGCCATGCCCTAGAGAGCTATTTGCTACTTCAGCCTGGCCGCGAAATTCTGCACGGCGAAGCTGTAGCTGCCGGAATGATATGCGAGGCTTGGCTGAGCCGCGAAAAGGGGCTTCTGAGCGAGCAGGAACTTGATACGATTGAGACCTTCCTGTTTTCGGTTTTCGAGAAAGTGCAGTTCGTAACACTTGAGACGGAGGCTATTGCGGAGTTTGCTTATCAGGATAAGAAGAACGTGGGTTCCACTATCAACTGCACCCTACTGGAAGGAATTGGCCGTGCCGTGTATGACCAACCCGTAACTCCTGCCGAAATTGCTGCTTCCTTGCGTTACTACCACCGGCTCTGAGTTGGCCGGTATTTCTGTTTGTTGCCGCTGCTATTGAGCCTGCGGTTAGCGTCGGATGCTAGCTAGTACCCGGCCTCATTTTTTTTGCATGACGATTTCATCCTCCCCTGAGTACCCTGCTTCTCTCCAGCTGACGTGGCCAAGCCAAGTTCTGCGCGGAAGTGCGCAAGTTCCGGCTTCCAAAAGTGAAAGCAACCGCGCCTGATTATTCAAGCCTTGGCTGGTGGCGGCCAGCTACGTAATCTGTCGGACGCTAACGATACCCAACTCATGGAGCGGCTGCTCCAAGACCCCGCTGCCGCTACTTTCGATGCTGAAGATGCCGGCACAGTGATGCGTTTTCTGACGGCTTATCTTGCTATGACCGGGCGCCAAACCGAATTGGTAGGTACTGCTCGCATGCTGGAGCGCCCCATTGGGGTTCTGGTAGAAGCGCTCCGCCAATTGGGAGCCCGGATAGAGTATGCCGGGCAGGAGGGCTACCCACCCTTGCGCCTGCAAGGGCGTACGCCCCAGCCAGCAGAGGAAGATCCTACTGAGCTAACAGTGCGCGGCGACATCAGCAGCCAGTACATCTCGGCCCTTCTGATGATTGGGCCCACCTTGCCAAGTGGCTTGCGTATCTGGCTTACGGGTAAGGTCGGCTCGCGCCCCTACATCCGCATGACGCAGGCACTGATGCAGCACTTTGGTGCTCAGTGCCGCGACTTGGGCGAGGTGTTGGAAGTGCGCTCCCAGGCCTACCAGCCCACCGATTACACCGTGGAAGGCGACTGGTCGGCGGCTAGCTATTGGTATGCAATGGTAGCCTTAGCACCAGCGGCTCCCACCTAACCTTGCCCACGCTACGCCGATACTCCTGGCAGGGCGACCAAGCTATTGTGGGTATTATGGCACAGCTTGGGGTCCAGACCGAATTCTTAGCTAATGAATCGGTGCGCCTGACCCAGACGGCACCTGCCGCCGCCGTAGAGCAGGATTTTACCGACTGCCCCGATCTGGCGCAAACTGTAGCCGTGGTAGCTGCTGCTCTTGGTGTGCCTACTATCATGACAGGCCTGGAAAGCTTGCGCATTAAGGAAACGGATCGGATTGCTGCCCTGCAACAGGAGTTAGCAAAGTTTGGTGGTGCCCTCACGGACGAAGGAGAGGGCCGCTTCCGCGTTTCAGCTGATGGCTTCGAAGTTAAAAATCAAACGGTAGCTACTTATCACGACCACCGCATGGCTATGGCTTTTGCGCCCTTAGCCCTGCGTGGACCTCTAACTATTGAGGCTCCCCGTGTAGTGCGCAAATCCTACCCACAGTTCTGGCAGGAATTGGGAAAAATAGGTTTCGAGGTCCGCTAATCTGCTTCTCAATTACCAAACAACTGCGCCCCGCTAGCATACTAGTGGGCGCAGTTGTTTGGTAATCTATTTTGAAAGAGAAGCGGGCGAAAGTAAACCGCACGTATCAGAGAGTTCGGAAGTAATCCGCTGAGTGTAGGAGCCGGCTGCCATACCAGCTGAATAACTCGCCGTCTACGATTCGAATGGTAGCCCCTGGGCAGATGGCCTGAAACTCCACTCGGTGTTTTTCGCCGAACGGGTAAGGCTCCGAAGAAAGCAAAATCTGGTGTGGTGCAGCCTCTGCTAGTTGAGCAGGGGTAATTTCAGGATAGCGCTGTAGCTGCGCAAACACATTTTGAAAGCCCGCCCGCTGCAGCATATCATTAATGAACGTGCCGCTTGCTGCTACCATATAGGGTTTACGCCAAATAAAGTAGGCAGCAGGCACAAGCGAATCAGAAACCTGTAAAGCCGTAAAAGATGCTGCTATTGCTGCGCTTAGCGAATTTGCTTTCGCTTGTCGGCCGGTTATGAGTCCAACGCGCCGGATCATATCCAGGGAGGCCTCCAGGTTTGTGATGTCGCTCATCCAGACCGGGTGCTTACTTGCCAGCTCTGCAATTCCCTCTTCAAAATTTTCCTCCTTATTGCCCAAAATCAAATCGGGCTTTAAGCTGGCAATTCTCGCGAAATCAAAATTTTTCGTGCCGCCTACTACTTGGGCCTGCTGCCGCGCTGTCCGCGGGTGAATACAAAACTTCGTAACGCCTACTACCCGGCTACCCAGGCCCAGGTCGTAGAACAATTCGGTTTGGGAAGGTACAAGCGACACGATTCGCTGCGGGGGGTAGGGCACTGCCACACGCCGTCCCATTTGGTCGGTAACGGTAAGCGGCGGAAGAAAATCCAGCATGAAATAAAAAGTTGACCTGCTTCAAACGATAGCCATACGCAGAAGAGGCGCCGCTCTGCATACCACAGAACAGCGCCTCTTCGACGGGCAGCCCAACGGCACTACTTAGCTAAAATAGCGGAAGTCCTGCTTGTCTTCAATGCGTAACAGCGTTTCGTAGATAAGCTGCGTTACATGCTCCACATCGTCTTTATGCACGGTTTCTACCGTGGTGTGCATGTACTTCAAGGGTAGCGAAATCAGGGCCGAAGCCACGCCTGCTCCCGAATAAGCAAATGCGTCGGTGTCGGTGCCCGTGGCACGGGTAGCGGCGGCCCGCTGGAAGGGAATCTCCGCTGCCTGAGCCGTCTCAATGATAAGGTCGCGCAGGTTATTCTGTACCGCCGGGCCGTAGGTGATTACGGGGCCTTTTCCGCAGAAAATGTCGCCGGCAGTTTTTTTCTCATACATCGGCGACTGCGTGTCATGCGTCACGTCGGTGATGATGGCAACATCGGGCTTAATGCGGTGAGCAATCATCTCCGCGCCGCGCAAGCCAATTTCTTCCTGCACGGCATTTACCACATACAAGCCAAAAGGTAGCTTCTTGTCGTTTTCCTTTAGCATGCGGGCTACTTCAGCAATCATGAAGCCACCGATACGGTTATCTAGGGCGCGGCCTACGTAGTACCGGTCATTGAGGACGGTGAACTCATCTTCGAAGGTTACTACCGAACCCACGTGAATACCCAACTGCTCTACTTCTTCCTTAGAAGACGCACCGCAGTCCAAATACACAGTTTCAATAGTAGGGGCTTTGTCTTGCTCTACTTTCCGCACATGAATAGCTGGCCAGCCAAATACGGCCTTCACTATGCCTTTTTTTGTGTGGATGTTTACGCGCTTGCTTGGCGCTACCAAGGGGTCGGAACCTCCGTTTTTACGCAGATACAAGAAGCCCGATTCCGTGATGAAGTTTACGAAATAGCTGATCTCGTCGGCGTGGGCCTCAATCACTACTTTGTACTCAGCTTCGGGGTTGATAACGCCCACTACGGTACCATAGGTGTCGACAAAATACTCGTCGATGTAGGGCTTGATATATTCGAGCCAGAGTTTCTGTCCTTCCTTCTCGAAACCAGTAGGGGAGGGGTTATTTAGGTACTTCTGGAGGAAGTCAAACGATTCTTGACGCATACGGTAGGTGTCATCCTGGGCTATGCGAAGGACCTTTTCGCACCAGGTTGTTTTTCTAGGTCAGAACAGGGTAGCTCTCAGTCCTTCGCGCTACCTCGCTCGATCGTAACAGGGACTTTATTTACAAGGGGATGTTGCCATGCTTCTTGCGCGGCAAGGTGTCTACTTTATTTTCTAACATCTTAAACGCCCGAATTAGCTTCTGGCGCGTCTGAGAAGGTAAAATTACTTCATCTACGAAGCCGCGGTGGGCCGCGCGGTAGGGAGTAGCAAACTTTTCCTGGTACTCATCTACCTTCTCTTGCAGCTTCGCTTCCGGGTCAGCCGCCTGAGCAATTTCTCGCTTGAAGATGATTTCGGCGGCTCCTTTGGCGCCCATTACGGCAATTTCGGCAGTAGGCCAAGCGTAGTTCATGTCGGCTCCAATGTGCTTGGAGTTCATTACGTCGTAAGCTCCACCGTACGCCTTACGGGTGATAACCGTGATACGCGGTACCGTAGCTTCGCAGAAGGCATAGAGCAGCTTTGCACCATTGGTAATAATGCCCCGCCATTCCTGATCGGTGCCCGGTAGAAAGCCCGGTACATCTTCCAGCACCAGCAGCGGAATGTTAAACGAGTCGCAGAACCGTACGAACCGCGCCGCTTTGGTCGAGGCATTAATATCGAGCACACCGGCCAGTACTGCCGGCTGGTTGCCTACTATTCCAGTGCTGCGACCACCAAGGCGGGCAAACCCGACCACAATGTTCTCAGCGAAGTTCTGATGTGCTTCTAAGAACGAATCAGTATCGACTATGCCCTCAATTACTTCGCGGATGTCGTACGGCTGGTTTGGGTTGTCAGGGATGATGGAGTCCAGCACCGGCCGCGACTCATCCAAGCCCGTTTCGTAGGGTACTGCGGGTGCCGTTTCCTCGCAGTTCTGCGGCATGTAGCTCAGCAGGGCCTTGAGTTGGTTAATGCACGCTACCTCGTTGGGTGCTGTGAAGTGCGTCACGCCACTCTTGGTAGAATGCGTGCTAGCACCGCCCAACTCCTCACTCGTAACGGTTTCATGGGTCACCGTCTTCACTACGTTGGGGCCGGTCACGAACATATAGCTCGTATCTTCCACCATCAGAATGAAGTCGGTAATGGCGGGCGAGTACACCGCGCCGCCTGCGCACGGCCCCATAATAGCCGAGAGCTGAGGTACTACGCCTGAGGCCAGGGTGTTCTTGTAGAAGATATCAGCGTAGCCACCTAAGCTTACTACTCCTTCTTGAATACGGGCCCCGCCTGAGTCATTAAGCCCAATCACGGGGGCTCCATTCTTCATGGCTAGGTCCATGATTTTTACAATTTTCTCGGCGTGGGTTTCGCTAAGAGAGCCGCCGAAAACGGTGAAATCTTGGGAGAACACATATACCAAGCGGCCGTTGACGGTACCATAACCCGTTACTACTCCATCGCCTAGGTAGTATTCCTTGTCAAGACCGAAGTCCTTAGAGCGGTGCATTACAAACTTTCCTATCTCCTCAAACGATCCTTCATCAAGTAACAGATCAATCCGCTCGCGGGCAGTAAGCTTGCCTTTCTTGTGTTGGGCGTCGATGCGGGCTTGGCCGCCGCCCAATAAAGCTTCCTGGTTTTTGCGTTCAAGAATTTCGAGTTTACTCAGGTGGGCTTCAGCGCGTGAATCAGACATTGGGCGGGAGTAGGAAATGCAGAGTGTACTAGTTAGGTCAGGAAACCAAAGGTAACGCACCAACAAAGAAAAGCCGCACCAGAATTGTGGGGCGGCTTAGCAATGGCTAGGATATCGAGGTGCTGTTGTTGACACTTGTATCTTGAAAGTACTAAGGTTAATGAGTTAGAACCTGTACTACTGTACTAATAACGGTTAGCTTATTAAGCTACAAAAAAGGCCGGCTCCTAGGTGGGAGCCGGCCTTTCTCATATTGAATGACGATTACTCGCCTTTCTTCTTAGTGTCTGGCTCGTCATCGTTGGGCTCGGGAGTTTCTTCCGGGCGCTCATCGCTGGCAAGGTTGGGCATTTCACCGCTCTTACTTACGGAGAAGGTTAGCTCCTCAGCATCGGCAGTGTAATCGGCCGTAATAACATCGCCCTGGGCGATTTCTGCTTTCAGGATTTCCTCCGCAATTGGATCTTCAATGTACTTCTGGATGGCCCGGTTCAGCGGACGTGCACCATACTTCGGATCGTAGCCTTTCTCGGCTACAAAGTCCTTAGCAGCATCGGTCAGCTCTACACGGTAACCCAGTGTCTGGATGCGGTTGAGCAACTTCGATAGCGAAATGTCAATGATGCGGTGGATGTCGTGCTTCTCAAGCGAGTTGAACACGATAACATCATCCAAACGGTTGAGGAACTCTGGTGAGAAGGTCTTGCGCAGAGCATTAGTGATAGTGCCCTTCGTAATCTCGTCCATGTTCTCCTGACGAGCCTTAGTGCCGAAGCCAATGCCAGCCCCGAAGTCCTGCAAGTCACGAGCTCCAATGTTAGAGGTCATGATGATGATGGTGTTGCGGAAGTCCACCTTGCGGCCAAGGCCGTCGGTCAGAATGCCGTCATCTAGCACTTGCAAAAGCAGGTTGTACACGTCGGGGTGAGCTTTTTCAATCTCATCCAGCAGAATAACCGAATATGGCTTGCGACGAATCTTTTCTGTGAGCTGACCGCCTTCTTCGTAGCCTACGTAGCCGGGAGGTGCGCCCACCAGGCGCGAGATGCTGAATTTCTCCATGTACTCCGACATATCGATACGCACGAGCGAATCTTCCTTATCGAAGAGGTAGTTAGCCAACACCTTCGCCAGTTCCGTCTTACCTACACCAGTTGGGCCTAGGAATACGAAAGAGCCGATTGGCTTCTTAGGGTCTTTCAAACCTACGCGAGTACGCTGAATAGCCTTCACAAGCTGAGCAATGGCCTTATCCTGACCAATCACCTTGCCCTTCAGCTCATCACCCATTTTCAGGAGCTTAGAGCTTTCGTTCTGAGCTACGCGGGAAACAGGAATGCCAGTCATCATGGCAATAACCTCAGCTACATTCTCCTCTTTTACGGTGTAGCGCTTTTTCTTGGTTTCCTCTTCCCAGTCCTTTTTGGCTTGGTCGAGTTGATCGATCAGCTTTTTCTCCGTGTCGCGGAGCTTAGCAGCTTCCTCGTACTTCTGCGATTTCACAACGCGGTTCTTCTCCGTCTTGATATTCTCAATCTGCTCTTCAAGCTTGAGGATATCTTCGGGCACCACGATGTTGTTGATGTGGACACGGGCACCAGCCTCGTCAAGAATGTCGATGGCCTTATCGGGGAGGAAACGGTCCGACATGTAGCGGTCCGACAGTTTCACACAAGCCTCAATTGCCTTGTCGGTGTACAGAACGTGATGGTGGTCCTGATACTTGTCCTTGATGTTGTTCAGGATTTCAATCGTCTCTTCTGGAGTGGTAGGATCTACCATTACCATCTGGAAACGACGGGCAAGGGCGCCGTCCTTTTCAATGTACTGACGATATTCGTCGAGCGTAGTAGCACCAATGCATTGAATCTCGCCACGAGCCAAGGCAGGTTTGAACATGTTGGAAGCATCTAGTGAACCAGATGCGCCACCAGCGCCTACAATCGTGTGCAGCTCGTCAATGAATAGGATAACGTCGGGCGACTTCTCCAACTCATTCATTACGGCCTTCATGCGCTCCTCAAACTGACCGCGGTACTTAGTACCAGCCACCAGTGAAGCAAGGTCAAGCGTAACTACGCGCTTACCAAACAGTACACGAGATACCTTCTTCTGGATGATGCGCAGGGCAAGGCCTTCAGCAATAGCCGTCTTACCAACACCAGGCTCACCAATCAGAATAGGGTTGTTCTTTTTGCGGCGTGACAGAATTTGGGCAACACGCTCAATTTCTTTTTCGCGACCTACAATAGGATCGAGCTTGTCCTCTTCAGCTAGCTTAGTCAGGTCGCGGCCGAAGTTATCGAGCACCGGAGTGCGCGACTTTTCGTTGCCTTTCTTTGGAGTAGCGCCGGCGCCAGCACCGCCGCGGCCTGCACCACCTCCAAAGAGGCGGTCGTTGTCATCATCGTCGGCCTCAGGGCCGTTAGTTGGGTTGTTCGCCGTGTTACCGTGGTAGTCCAGCGAATCGCGCACGGATTCGTAGTTCACGTTGAATTTGCTGAGGATTTGAGACGAAATGTTGTCTTCATCGCGCAAAATCGACAGGAGCAGGTGCTCGGTGCCAATGATTTCGCTTTTGAAGATTTTAGCTTCGAGGTAGGTAATCTTGAGGACTTTCTCGGTTTGCTTCGTCAGTGGGATAGAGCCAGTGATGCTCGTGCCCTGCGTGGCCGTGTTGCGAGTGGCCTGCTCAAGGGCATACTTCAGCTCGTCCACCGAAACGCCCAATTTCTTGAGCAAGCCGATGGCCGTGCCTTCCCCTTCGCGAATCATGCCCAGCAATAAGTGTTCGGTACCGATATAGTCGTGCCCGAGCCGGATGGCCTCTTCCCGGCTCAGGGAGATGACCTCCTTGACTCGATTTGAGAATTTAGCTTCCATGCAGATAAGGTAGTGAAGAAAAACGGAACCCCGCAAGTGTAAGTGGAGGCAGCAAATGCGGGTTTTGGCCGTTGTTATCTGAAAACAGATTGTGACGGGCGAAGGTTCGGAGGCGGCAAGTACACTACGTAAGGAAACTGCCGGCGGCCGGTCCCTGCATGAATAGCAGGTCTAAGATGCTGAGTCCCGGTACAAAATCTTTACCAAACGTTTGGCGATACGACTTACCCGACTTCCTGTCAGGTTCGGCAGTTTTTGGTGTCAGCCAGTCGCGGCGGTCTAGCACAGATGCAGTAGGAACGTGAGGGGGAAAGGAGGGATAAGAGGGCAAATATTCAGTAGTAAGCTGAAGGGAAAGCGGCAGGCGTAAGCAGCGTAAGTAGAAACGCAGAAAAGCCAGATTAAGGTCAAAAAGCAACCTAGGCTTCTGTACGTAAATATCGTGCAGATAGTCGGCGTAATATTCAAAATACGGTGTGCCACCATAAGCGGTTTGCAATGTGCGCCAGTGCTGATGAATCCAGTTCTGACGATAATCAATCTCTACGACGTTAATCAGCACTTTTTCGCTGCGGTTGCCATCTATTACTGGCACGGTAAGAGGCTTTACTCCTTGTGCAGTGAGAATAAGGCAACGGTTCCGATAGGTTTGTTTGCGGTAGTGCTCCTGGGTTTCCAGCCATAGTGTCTGGTTGCCAATTAATTCACCAAAAAATGCAATAGGTGGATGGTAGTGGGTTTCAAACAGAACGGGCATACGAAAGGCGATTATGGGCTCTGAGAAACCATTAAGCGGTAAGGAAGAGCATTCTGCCGAACGAACCGAACCATTATCCTGCCGAAAGGCATTTTAAGGAAAGCAATATCTTTGAACCCGACAAGCTGACATGATGCGTGCTGCACTTACTCTATTATTCTTTCTTCTACTAGGCGCAGCACAAGCTGCCGCCCCCCCGCAACTGGTATTAGATGTTGCACGCTTTCGCAATGAAAACGTGGCCGTAAAAGGCGCAGTGGTGGAAGTATACGCTACGGTTTCGGGGCAGTCGTTGACGTACAAGCGCCGTGGTCCTAAGCTCTTTCAAGCGGCAGCCACTGTTACGCTAGAAATCATTCGTCCTGACGGGGCAGCAGTGTACCAGGAAACAGTACTATTGAAGCCCCCTGTGCTGCGCGACACCACTGCGGTTATTAAAAACCCCATTAGCTTTCAAAAGCGCATTGTAGTGCCTGATGGAAGCTATGTGCTGCGAGGCCAAGTCCGTGACCAGTATAAAGGAGGTACCGCCAACATTGTGGAAGTCCCGCTTGTCCTGCAATCAACCTCTATTAAGCCTGTTTTAAGCGATATTGTGCTGCTAGCAAAACCTGCCTCGCGCACTATAGCCGATGGCAACAATTTTATTCGGAACGGCTTTAGTCTAACCCGTGCCCCCGGTGGGTTGTATGCTCGTGGAGCCGAGAAGGTGTACTTTTACTCCGAGCTACATAATGCCACAGCCGATCAGCCGCTCACGTTGCGGTATCGATTACGAACTCCTACTGCTACGAAAGACTTGGTGACTACTACTGGTAGCGTCACGGGCGCTTCGGGCAAGCCTACTGTAGTGTCAGGTGAAGTAGATATTAGCAAGGTGCCGGCCGGCGAGTACGTGCTACTTGTGGAAGTGCGTAATGCCAAGAATCAACTGCTTGCCTCTCAAACAGCCAAATTAAGTCGTAACCCCGACGATTACGCGCCTGCCGGGGCCGTAACGCCCTAATGAATGAGTAAAAAGAAGTCAGCGTCTTGGTACTACCGCCCGCTAGAGTGGGTACTGGTAGGTATAGCTAGCTTACCCTTGTCTGCGCTGTATGCTGTAGCTGGGGTGCTGTATGTCCTTATGGCGTATGTGCTACGCTACCGGCAGCGGGTAGTACTACAAAACCTGCGCAATTCCTTTCCGGATAAAACGGAAGCCGAAATCCGCCGCATTGGGAAGAAATTCTACTGGCACTTCGCCCAGGTTATCGTGGAGATTTTGAAACTGCGTGCCATATCTGAAACCGAACTGCGGCACCGAGTACGCTTCACCAATCCAGAAGTACTCAGCAATTTATTCGCAAAGAAGCGGCAGGTGCTGACCCTGGGTTCTCATGCTGGCAACTGGGAATGGATTCTGGCGGCGGCAGCACTAAACTACCCGGGGCAGGCTGGCGGAGTGTACAAGCCGCTGATGAACCCCTTCTTTGAGGATTTCATGCGCCGCCTGCGTAGCCGCACCGGAGCCCATCTGGTCCCTATGCTGGCTACCCTGCGCGACTTAGTGCAGTATAGAGGTACTGGCCGTACCTTGAGCTTACTCACTGACCAAGCTGCTGGCCCCGAAGATCATCCGTACTGGACTACCTTTTTACACCAAGACACGCCCTTCTACACGGGAGCCGATAAGTTGGCTGCTCAACTGCATTGTGCAGCAGTGTACGTAGGAATTCGGCGTGTACGTCGTGGCTACTATGAAATTACGTTTACTGAGTTCCACGACGGTGAAACATCGCTTATAAAAGGCTCCCACGTACTCACGGAAGCCTTTGCTCGGCAGCTTGAACGAGATATTCAGGCTAGTCCGCCCGACTACCTCTGGTCGCACCGCCGCTGGAAGCACAAGCGAAACTTGTAACTGGCTAAGCATAGCCAGTTTATTTAGGTTGCCTAGTTCTGAGTTACAGATACTGCTCTATATCGCCGGCACCTTGACGGATGATGTCAAAATCTTCGTTTGTACAGTCGACGACAGTGCTGGCAATGTTATTACCAAAGCCCCCATCAATCACTAGGTCAACCAAAGGCCGGTATTTCTCGAAGATCAGGTCTGGGTCGGTGCTGTATTCCAGCAATTCGTCGTCGTCGTGAATGGACGTGGACACGATAGGGTTGCCTAGCTCTCGCACGAGGCTCGTGCATATGTTATTGTCGGTACCCGAATACCAACGGTTTTTCGCTTCACGCCGCCGTATCGCGGCGCTTTGGGGCTAGCTTCAAAAATAAAGGTGAACGGGCCCGGCAACGCCTTTTTTAGCACTTTATACACCGGCGTAGTAATGCCATGAGCGTAGTCGGTGATGTGCGAGAGGTCGGAGCAGATAAAGGATAAATTAGCCTTATCGGGATGAATACCCTTGATACGGCATAGCTTCTCCACGGCCTTTGCATTGTGGATATCACACCCCAACCCATACACTGTATCGGTTGGATAGATAATAACGCCACCGTTGCGAAGTACGTCTACGGCCTGTAGGAGGCGGTTCTGAGGTGGGTTATCGGGGTGAATGCGAAGCAGCGTAGCAGCCATAGCGAAACGGGAAATTTGGGTGAACAGGGCCCTCCGCGCCAAGAAGCAGCGGGGCGGTCAATGTACAAGGAGAGGAGTAAACCTGCTACTCTTTCGATAAAAAGACGCGTAGAGTTGCCTTTATCTGCTATTTGAGAACATAAAAAAGGCTCCGGCGCATTGTGCCGGAGCCTTTTTTATGCGGAATTGGTAAAGTTTATTGCTTCACGAACAAGCGAGAAACGCTACCTGCTTTGGTAGTGAGGCGAACAGAATATACCCCACTCTTCAGTGCTGATATGTCTAGCTGCGATTCATTTGTCAGTACTGACGCTTGCTGTACGCGCTGGCCCAGGCTGTTAAATACCTCCAGCGTAGCCCCACGACCAGCCGCGCCTACCTGCACGGTGAGTTGGGTAGTAGCCGGGTTCGGGAAGACAGCAACGGTAGCGGCAAACGCAGCCTCACGACGCCCGAGCACTAAGTCAGACAAGCCACGCGGAATGATCTGGTAGCCTTCCGTGTAAGGCGATGAATTGTCGAACTGGGAGCCAATGCCCGTGAGCGAGAACGGACCGGCCGGAGCTGGCTGGTTGTATAAGGTAGTGCCGTTGTTGATACGAATCTGGTAGGCTACGCCGTTAGCATCTGCTACTGTTACGTTGTAGCCCGTAGTTGTAGCAGGCGAGTTCGTTAGCCACTGGCCAGGGTTGGTAGCCGTAAGTGGGCCCGGAATACGTACTAACTCCGACTCTTCGGCTTCCGTGAGGGCCGTGGTGATAACGCGGGGCTGGTAGGTGCGACGGGTGCGGCCGGCGGGCGTGATGCTGGTAAGGGTAATCTGAGTAAGGCCATTAAACTGACCCAGGGTGCCAGCTACTTCCACCGAATCACCTTCTGCCAGCACAATGGTGCCAATAGCAGTAGAAGAGAAAATGCCAATACCGCCGGTGTTGTCGATAACCGTCAGTTGGTAGCCCGTCGTGCGGGTATTTGTGCCGTATACCGTGCCACGAACGGCTACGGCAGCACCATTTTGCATGGGCACACCCGTCGCATCGTTTACCGTGAGAGTGGCAATAGGCGAAATAACAGGAGTAGGTGCAACATCATTATCGGTGATGGTGAGGGTATAGGAGCCGGCCGCAGTAGCAGCACCAGCTGGCAACACATTCCGCAACGATAGAACAACAGTTTCTGCTGATTCAAACGCAGCGTCGTCCACAATGGTCAGCGTAGCGTTTTGAGCGGCCGTAGAGCCGGCCGGAAACGTCAGCGTTTGCGTCGCAAAGGTGTAATCAGCGGGAGAGGTAGCTGTACCCCCAGCAGTTGCAACGGCTACTTCTACAGTAATAGCCTGAGTGCTGGCTGCACTTAGCGTAATAGGTAGTTGCACGGTGCCAGCGTTTTCGGCTACCGTAGCAGCAGTAGCTCCAAAAGTAATCGTAGGTACAGTAGTGGAGCTAGCCACCGCCGTGCCAAGTACCCGCAGATCATCGATACGCCAACTTCCCGCAGCAGCCTCAGCATTGTAGCCATAAATGCGGAACTCTACCGGCGAGGCCACTGCCGCAAATGCAGCTGGTAAAGTTATCAAAGTGTTGTTGCGGGTATCGGTGTTGTCGGGTACATTGACTGCCAGAAGGTTAGCAGTGAAGTTGTCGAGGCTGGAACGGATGGCCCAGTCGCGAATACCAGTGCCGGAGCGGCGCTCATCTAGGCGCAAGCTGTCTAGGCGGAGAGTATACCCAGCACTAGGCGTTACAGAAAAGCTGAAGTAGTCGGTAGCATCAAGAGCAGCAGTGCTCCAGTCAGTAGCAGCGAAGGTATTTGATCCGGCAGAGGCTACTACACCGGTTCCACGGGTAACGGGGCTGAGCTGGGCATTAGTAGGTTGGGCATCCGCATTAAAAGTGGCTTCTGAGCCGGTGGCACCCGTGAAGGAGTACTGGCCTAGTAGCGTTTGAGCGTGAGCTACCGAAGCAAAACTCAGTAACGTGGCAACCACAGCTACGCGGCGCGGCCAGGAAGAGTACGTGTGTTTCATCAAGAATAAAATAGGAGGGTGAAAGGGTACTAGGGGAGTAGGACAAAAGACGCTGATGAACCAAAGAGGCTAGACTATACTTCCGCCGCAGATTCCGCGTACTTTTGGAGGCCCAAAGCTACCTCAAACCCCTTGGTTACCCAAAGGGTTTGTCCTAACCCCCTCTGTACCTGTTTGCTTTCTACTTGTCATTCATGGCCAAAACCCGCATCGACTACAAAGCTAAAGCCACGAAGCGCCGCAACCGCTTTGCGTATACCACGGGCATTATCGGGCTGCTGCTCATTACGTTCTCGTACTATTTCTATCAGATATTCTTCACCCCGAACGTAGAAACCAAAGGCCGTCCTACGTACGTGGTAGTGCGCCGCGGCGAGACGGCCAAGCAAGTGCTGGACTCCATTGACGCCAGCGGAGTAATTATCGATAAGCTGAGCTTACACTTCGTGGCCCGGCTTATGAAATACGAGAAGCTGGTGAAGCCAGGACGGTACGAGCTGAAAGACGGCTACACCAACCGCCAGCTGATTAACGACCTACGCACTGGAAGCAACAAGCTGCCCCTCATGCTGACGTTCCAAAACATCCGTCTCCGTGAGGACTTGGCTCGCAAGCTTAGTACCACCATTGATGCTCGCCCTAGCCAGTTCGATTCCTTGCTGAATTCCCCAGCATACACTAAAAGCTTAGGCTTCGACACCACGAGTATTCTGACGATGTTCATCCCGAACACGTATGAGCTGCTTTGGAATACGTCCGCCGACAACCTAATGCAGCGGATGAAAAAGGAGTATGAGAAGTTTTGGACGCCTGAACGCGACGCCCAGCGTAAGAAATTAGGCCTTACTCGCACGGAAGTGAGCATTCTGGCTAGCATTGTGGAAGCTGAGCAGCAGCAGCACCCCGACGAGCGCCCCCGGGTAGCGGGCGTGTACCTCAACCGGCTCAAGCGCGGAATGAAACTCCAGGCCGACCCCACCGTCGTATACGCCAACCGCGACTTCACTATCAAGCGTGTGCTGAATGTGCACTTAGCTAAAGACTCGCCCTACAACACGTATAAATACGCGGGCCTGCCGCCCGGCCCTATCAACCTGCCCAGCATTGCTAGCATTGACGCCGTGCTGAACCCCGAAAGCCACGATTACCTCTACTTCTGCGCCAAAGAAGACTTCAGCGGCTACCATGCGTTTGCTACCAACGAGGCGGGGCACTTGGTAAACGCGCGCCGGTACCAGGCGGCTCTGAGCCGGGCTGGCATCATGAAGTAACTCCAGCTACTAGGCAGCATGTAGCCGGCGCCCGACGCGCCTAATGTGCTGTAAAATATATTAGCTGAGCTTGTTCTTACTCTATCTGTAGTTCTCCACCCTAGCACCCTGTTGCAATTCATGTACACTTCCGATACTAACATCCGCGTGCGGTATGCCGAAACCGATCAAATGGGTTACGTGTATCACGGAAACTACGCGGCGTACTTTGAAGTATGTCGCACCGAAGCGTTCCGGCAGCTAGGCATTAGCTACAAAGATTTGGAAGCCGAAGGAGTAGGGATGCCCGTGGGTGAAATTCGTACCCGTTTCCGCCTTCCTGCCCGCTACGATGACCTGCTGACGGTGCGGTTGCTATTGAAGCAGCCTGCGGAAGGGTCGCGGATTCTTTTTGAGTACGAAATCTACAACGAAGCCAAAGAGCTACTCACGGAGGGGCATACGCTTATGGTGTTTGTGAGCATGGCTACCGGCCGGCCGGTACCTATTCCAGGGCACATACAGGAGAAGCTAGTTGGGTATTTCTCCGACGAGGAAACGGCGGGCCCGCTTACACCACCGCACGAAAAACGGCCCGCTACCGCCCCCGCACCTGCCGCCTTCTTGAAGGGCACGGAGCCCGAGACTGGAGAGTAGGAGGGACCTTATTTGGTAAAACTTGATGTTGAGGTGCTAGCCGGCAGATACCCCGTATCAGCGGCCTTTATCACTCCTGCTTCCTTTGTTGGCCTATGAAAACTATGCGCCTTCCTGTCCGTCGCTACCATCTTCCAGATGTGCGCCGCCGCCGCAGCTACCGCAAGTTTATCGTGTGGCTTAAGCGGCTACGGTTTCACAATGGAAAAGCGTCGGTCTACGACGTGGTGGACCGCATTATGCAGGAAATTAAGCTAGATGGTGTAGCAAAGCGGGCCAGCTACATGGCTTTCAACTTCACTATTGCCATCTTTCCCACCATCATCTTCCTGTTTACGCTGATTCCGTATATCCCTATTCCAAACCTGAATCTGGATATTCTACAGTTCCTGGCCGATCTAATTCCTCGAGAAATGTACGTGGCCGTTTCGGGTACCATCGAGGACATCGTAAACATCCCCCACGGCGGTTTGCTCTCGTTTGGTTTTGCTACTGCTCTAGTGCTTAGCTCCAACGGCATCATGGCGCTGCTCGATGCTTTCGAGAAAAAATATCCTTCGTTCAAGAAACGCACTTACGTTCGTAAACGGGTTATTGCTACGCTGCTCACCGTGGTCCTATCATCGGTACTACTGTTCTCCGTAGCCAGCATCTTCTTCGGAACCTACATCATCGACGCCCTAGTGTACCACGAGATTGTGCCGGAGGCCATGACGGACCAGCTCACGGCTGTGCTCCGGTATGGGTCAGTGGTGGGACTGTTTCTGCTTACTACCTGCTTGGTGTACTATTACGTGCCGCCCGTGCACGACAAATGGCCCTTTATCTCAACGGGAGCAATAGTGGCTACCCTCTTGATATTTCTGGTGTCCTTCCTGTTCATCTTGTACGTTAAAATCTTCGATAGCTATAACCACTTTTATGGCTCTATTGGCACGCTAGTAGGCTTCATGGTATGGCTAGATTTCGTGTGCATGACCCTGATTCTAGGGTTTGAGGTAAACGTGAGCATTGATGCCGTAACAGGCCGCCTGCGCAAACCCTAAGTGGTAACCAGTAAATACTTTGTGGCTGAAAATGAGCACACAAGATCGTAGCGAAGAAAAAAATGCTGCTGGTCTATTGCGCCTTACTAAATGCTCTCTACTTTTGCCATCCCAAACCACTGATTTGGAACCTTACAGAGAGGTGGCAGAGTGGTCGAATGCGACGGATTCGAAATCCGTTATACCGGCAACGGTATCGGGGGTTCGAATCCCCCCCTCTCTGCACTAAGTACTTCTCATAACAGGTGAGAAAGTGTGTTTTTACAAATTTTTTCGCACCTTCGGGTACGAATTGCCAGAGGAGTGGCAGAGTGGTCGATTGCGGCGGTCTTGAAAACCGTTGAAGGTTAAACTTCCGGGGGTTCGAATCCCTCCTCCTCTGCAAAAAGCCCTGCTTCAGCTAGAAGCAGGGCTTTTTTATTGCGCCTAGGCGAAGAACAGTGCTTAGGAAGTGGCAACTTCAGCAACTTTTCATGTTGGGGTAGTATCTTCAAAACGTAGCGTACCAGTAACACTAGCTGCCAGCACATGCCTTATCTTTGAGATAGTAAGCTCAACTATACTAGGCGAGGCTGCGTTTAACTGCTCTATATATGTCCGACTTGCTTTTTGATGTCAATCTGCAGCAGTTGCCCGATGAGTATCTCACCGGTGAATGGCGCGTGGCAGATCGGGTGCTGAACCGCACCGAGCCGGGAAGTGTACTCGCACAGGCGGAGCGGTTTTACCTGGAACCCGGCGCCGTGCAAGTCCAGACTCCTAACCAACGTGATAGTGGGCACTGGTCGGTGCTCCGCGATGCGCTGCTGAACCGGCCGTATCTGGAACTTAGCCTAACCTGGGAGCAAACCCGCGCCTTGGTAACACGCCTGCGTCGTTCGCGCAGTGGCAGTGAAAGCTTACTTAATCTATATTTCCAGTCAGGAATGGAGATGCAATTGGCGCGTCCTTGAGGTGCTTCAGACGCCAAACCATTTTTCTTACATGGCTATAGCCGATTTGAATACAGAACAACCTCTTCCTGCCAGCAGTAGTGTATCGGCTGCTGGTATGCTAGGCACCACCGATGCGAGCGGCAGAGTAGTGTATGCCAGCCCGCAGCTGTTGCACTTCCTGGGTTTGTCGCTGAGCGAGGTGCAGGCGCAGTGGCTGTCACTCGTGCATCCCGACGACCAGAAGCGCCTGAGCGAGCAATGGAAGGCAGCTTTAGCAGCCAACCAGATATATCAGGTCGAATTTCGTATTCGCCGGCAGGACGGCCAGTACCGGTGGGTTTGGAGCACGGGCTATCCGCAGATGAACGATGTCGGCATTGTGCAACAGTGGATTATTAGCACAATCGACGTAGAAGTGTCGCGCCAAAGCGCGGGCGGAAATACGGGCGCAGAGGCGGACTTTTCCTTTTTGGCCGAGTTGATTCCTCAGCTTGTCTGGACCACGGACCCCACGGGCTTTCACACTTACTTCAACCAGCGCTGGACCGACTTCACGGGCTATACTTTAGCGGATAGTGTGGGTCCCGATATGTGGAACAACCTTCTGCATCCTGATGACCGGCAACGGGCCCGCGAGATTTGGGGACATTCCTTGGCTACCGGCGAATTCTACGAGATAGAATACCGCTTCAAAGCCAAGGACAACACCTACCGCTGGTTTCTGGGGCAAGCCCTACCAGTGTATAGCAGTGAAGGGCAGATAGTAAAATGGTTTGGCACCTGCACCGACATTCACGACCAGAAGATGAACGAGCTAGCCCTGCGCAAGCGGGAGCAGGACTTCACTACGCTGGCAAATGCCATTCCGCAGATGGCATGGATGGCAGACGAAGCGGGTAGTATTTTCTGGTTTAACGACCGGTGGTTTGCGTACACGGGCACCTCATCCGAGCACGTGCATAACCAAGACTGGCAGCACGTACACCACCCAGACTACGCCGAGCAGGTCCGAACGAAGTTTCAAACCGCAATTCGAACGGGTGAGGCCTGGGAAGATACCTTTCCGTTACGGCGCGCAGACGGCGAATACCGCTGGTTTTTAAGCCGGGCCCTACCTGTTTTGGACGACGCTGGCCAGATTGTGCGGTGGTGCGGTACCCATACCGACGTGACCGAGCAAAAGCAGCTACAAGACCAACTGGAGCGCGCCTACTCCGATCTGGAAGCCAAAGTAATGTTCCGCACGCTCGACTTGGAGCGAGAAGTGCAGGAACTACGCCAGCGGCTCAGCAGCTAGCTACTTCTCATACGCACGCATCCTACTTTAGCGCCCCGCTTTGCCACTTCTACTGGCGAGGCGGGGCTTTTAGCTCTAGGAGGCTGTAGCGGCGGAATTTCGTACAGTACCCACCTAAATCCCGCACTACCAGCGGCCCTACTTGGTTGTTACTTTGATGATAGTAAGCACCTAGATGCCTACTGCTCCAAAACTATGAACGACACTCTTTCACCTATGGAACCCCAGGCCGCGCAGGAAGCTGCCAAAACCAGCCTGGATATTATGGGCATGAGCTGTGCCTCCTGCTCTGCCGCCGTAGAGCGTGCCCTCAAGCGTGCCCCCGGCGTGCAGGATGCTCGGGTAAATCTCGCCACCGAAAAGGCTACCATTGACTACCTGCCTACTGCCACCAACCGGGCGGTGCTCAAGGAAGTGGTACGACAGGCCGGATTCCAAGTAGCAGAGCCCCGCCCCGATACCACTGCCCAAGAGCGCCAAGCACTGCTGGAAAGCCAAAAAGCTACTGATTACGCGCATCTTAAGCGTCGGTTGTGGGTAGCCGTGGGTCTCACGGTCATCATCATGCCCTTATCTATGCTAATGCTCTGGCCTACGCTTATGCACCGCATCAGCATGCCAGTGCTGAACTACGGGCTACTGCTGCTGACGCTGCCGGTGCTGCTTTACAGTGGACAGGAGTTTTACATTTCAGCATGGAATGCTTTCCGCCACCGCTCTGCCAACATGGACACACTGGTGGCAGTGGGTACCGGAGCCGCGTTTCTGTACAGCTTAACTGCTACGGTAGTGCCTAGTTTTTTCACCAGTCGGGGTTTGACCCCGGAGGTGTACTACGACACTACGGCAACCATCATTGCTCTTATTCTGCTTGGTAAAGTGCTGGAAGCGCGGGCCAAAACCCGCACCTCAGCTGCTATTCGGGCATTGCTGAACCTGCAAGCCCGTACGGCCCGCGTAGTGCGCCCAGACGGACGGGAGGAAGATGTGCCCGTAGAGCAGCTTGACCTCGATGATGTAGTGCTGGTGCGCCCGGGTGAAAAGGTAGCCACCGACGGCGAGATAATAGAAGGCAAGTCGGCGGTAGATGAAAGCATGCTCACAGGAGAAAGCCTGCCCGTTGCCAAGTATCTAGGTAGTTCCGTGTACGGGGCCACCCTTAACAAAACCGGTTCGTTTCGCTTTCGGGTAACCAAGCTAGGTGCCGACACTATGCTGGCCCGCATTGTGCACCTGGTAGAGGAAGCCCAGGGTAGCCGGGCGCCCATTCAGCGCCTCGCCGATCAAGTCAGCGCCATTTTTGTGCCCACTGTAGTCTGCTTGGCTCTACTCACGTTCGTGGTCTGGTTTGACTTTGCTGCAAGTGACCAGCGCTTACCGCTGGCGCTAGTGCACTTCGTGGCCGTGCTCATCATTGCCTGCCCATGCGCTCTGGGGCTGGCAACGCCCACCGCTATTATGGTAAGCACTGGGCGAGGAGCGGAGCAGGGCGTGCTTATCCGAAATGCTGAGGCCCTCGAAAAAGCGTACAAAGTAGATACCATTCTGCTCGATAAAACCGGTACCATCACGGAAGGGGAGCCGGCCGTGACGGAATTTACGCTAGCCCCCGGCTACCCCGATGTGGCGGGCCTCCTGCGTCGCGTGGCCGTAGTAGAGCGGCAATCCGAACACCCCTTGGCGGCGGCAGTAGTGCGCTACGCCGAGCAGCAGGGAGCAGTGATAATGGGTAAGACCACCGAGTTTCAGGCCCTGGAAGGCCGTGGAGCAGCGGGTACAGTTGAGAGCAAGGCTCTGCTAATTGGTAACCGCCGCTTGCTGACGGAGCACAACATACCTCTACCAACCGCCTTGGCTGAAGCAGCTACTGCTCTATTGGCCGCTGCGAATACCGTGCTGTTTGTGGCTGAAGAAGGCCAGGCGGTGGCAGTACTAGCGGTGGCAGATACTGTGCGGGCCACCGCTGCCGAAGCCATCCGGCGTTTGCAGCGGCAAGGGCTGGAAGTCGTCATGCTTACTGGCGACAATGCGCAAACTGCCGCGGCTGTAGCGCAGCAAGTAGGCGTACAGCGGTACTTTGCCGAAGTACTACCTCAGGACAAGGCCAGCAAAGTGCAGGAGCTGCAAGCCGAGGGCCGCGTGGTAGCCATGGTGGGCGACGGTATCAATGATGCTCCCGCGTTAGCCCGGGCTGATGTTGGTCTGGCAGTAGGTACGGGCACTGACGTAGCGCTGGAAGCGGCCGGTATCACCCTCATGCGCTCCGATTTGCACGGTGTAGCCACGGCCATTGAGCTGTCGAAGCAAACTATCCGCACCATTCGGCAGAACCTGTTCTTTGCTTTTGTATACAACGTGCTGGGTATTCCCGTGGCGGCGGGCGTGTTGTACCCCCTATTCGGTATCACCTTGTCGCCGATGCTGGCCGCCGGTGCTATGGCGTTAAGTTCAGTCTCGGTGCTTACAAACTCTCTGCGCTTGCGGCGCTAGCTCGCAGGCACCTACTCTTTTTCAATTACAGCTATGGATACTGCAGAACTGTTTGTAACAAGTGGCGGTCTTTTGTTGATTGGACTGGTAGTGTGGTACTTCTTCTTTACCCATCAAACTAGCGCGCAGGCCGTGGCCGCTGATGGAGGTGTGCAAGCTATAGACATTCAGGTGCAGGGTGGCTACTCTCCTGCAGTGGTAGAAGTTGAGCACGGCCGCCCCGTACAGCTACGATTTCACCGCGCCGAGGATAATAGCTGCTCCGAAGAACTGCTACTACCTGATTTTCGCATCCGCCGGGAGCTGTCAGCTTTCCAAACTACTACCATTGAGCTTACGCCTGCGCAACCGGGCACGTACGAGTTTACCTGTGGCATGCACATGCTGCGCGGCCGGCTGGTAGTGCGCTAGCTTGGGGGTTTGGCTCGCCAACCGGCAATGCTAGATACGAAGCTGTTATACAGTTCTTTGTTCAATGCTTACTCTTCTGCGTCCATGCCTTTCTTAAGCTCGGCATCTAGGAAGTAAGCGCCATGACGAACTAGGCGCATTGTGTCAGGAAGCTGCTCTAGCAGCGTCACGGCCACGTCGCCGTTTTCGGCAGGGCCGGTTTTTACTTTGTAACGCTGGAAGGTGTGGCCACCCGTTGCTGCCTGGGCGAAGATGTAGCTAAACTCCCCGGCTTGGATAACAGCATCTTCGGGTAATGTGCGCTGGCGTGCACCAGCGGTTTGAATGTGGGCCGCCACGTACTGGCCAGGCAGCACATCGTCGCGCTCGGGCTCCAAGTGGGCATGCACGCTCACCGTGCGGGCGTCATCATTGAAGGCCTTGCCCACCAGAAACACGCGGGCCGTCAGATCTTCATTGGAGCCGCGGCTAGGAATTTTAAATAGGATGCGCTGGCCCTTTTTCACCCGTACAATATCCCGTTCGAACACTTTTAGCTCCAAGTGCAAATCGGAGCGGTCCACCACTTCTACCAGCACAGCCTGAGGATCTACAAACTGGCCGGGGTTGATGTTGACGGATTTCACGTACCCGCCGATGGGCGAGACAAGGGGCACCGTGGGGGAAATAACGCCCCGGTCAAGCTGGGTCATACCAATTCCTAGCATGCGCAGCTGGCCGGCCGTAGCTCGCAGTATCGCCTGCTCCGACTGATAATCGCTCTGGGCTTGCTGTAGTTTGCGCTTGGCGCCCACATCTTCCGCGTCCAAGGTCTGTTGGCGCGTCAGCTCCTGCCGCAGAAACGTGACTCGGGCTTTGCTCTGCAAGTAGTCTTGCTGGAGCTTCAAATAATCAGGATGGCGCAGCACGGCTACCGTTCCACCCCGGCTTACCTGCTGCCCCGGTAGCACGGCCACCGACTGCACATACCCGCCCATCACCGCCGAAATAGACGCCTGATTTTGGGGAGGTACGTCAATGCTGCCATTGGCCTGCACATCGGAGGTCATGTTTTTCCAGGCGAAGGAGCCCGTCTCAATACCGGCTGCCTTGGCCTGCGCCGGGCTGATGCTAACCTGGTCGGGGTTGGTGGGGGGAGCGGGCGTAGCGGCTGGGGCCACCGTCTTGGTTTCAGGAGGGGTATCACGGCCGCAGGCCGTTGCCAAGCCAGCTAGCAGTAGGAGAAAAGTATATTTCATATGAAAAGGCCGATTTGTTGTCACCGTCGGCGCGTAGCCGGAATGCCGTGTTGCAAGCGCCGAGGAAGCGAAGCCCGTAGGTTGGGTTGCTATGGGTTTCTTATAGTGAAAATGTTACAGGTCGGGGCCAGTTAGTGCTTGCAGCATCAAAACCAGCTCGTTGTATTGGCGCACTTGGTCGAGGTAGGCCAAACGAATTTGCCAGGCTGGCTCGGTATTGACGACGTACTCCACGTATTCAATGTCGCCGGCGCGAAAGCTCTTCTCGGCAGTATCCAAGATGAGGCGAGCTTGGGGTAGGGCCGTTTGCTCGTAATACGTGAGGGAGGTACGCGCCTGGGCCAACTGCTGACGCATGCCCCGGAGTTGGCCCGCCAGCTGGGCAGTGGCGTACTGAAGCTGAGCCGCCGCCGTTTGCTCGCCAATGCGGGCGGCCTGAATGCGGCCTTTCTGCACCCCACCGAGCAGAGGCAACGCCACCCCAGCTTGTGCCACCTGAAATCCTCGCTCCTTATTGATGGTCTGGTTGAAATACCCCACGCGCACATCGGGCAGGCGCCGCAACTGCTCCACGCGGGTTTGGCGCCGGCTTACCTCTGCTTCCTGTTCCAGCAAGGCCAGGGTAGGGTTAGAGCCAACGGAAAGCCCGGCCGTATCAGTGGGGGCTAGCGGAGCCACTAGGGCAGCCGCCGTGTCAATGGTAACGGGTTGGCCTAGGTTGAGTAGCGTACCAAGCTGCTGCCGCTGCACTAGAATGCCGGTGCGGGTAAGCGCAAGGCGGTTTTGCAGCTCCCGCGACCGGGCCTCTGCCGATACTTGTTCCAAGCGGTTGGTTTCGCCGGTCTGGTAACGGATTCTGGCGGCGCGGGCGGCGCGGCGGTATAGGCTGTCTTGGCGCCGAAGCAAGGCCGCCCGCTGGTAGCTCAGCAGCAACTCGTAATACGTGCTGCCAATAGTGCGAGCCAACTCCCGCCGCTGGCTCCGTACCCGCTGCTCGGCCGTTGATACTTGGCTTTCTAGCAAGCGGCGAGTAGCCGAGTACACTCCCGGCAAAGCGACTGCTGCACGATATTCACGCTTTGGTCCGCTAGGGGACCTGAGATTTGACCGTATTGGTAGTCTATTACCGTCCGGGGTACATCGTAGCCCGTGCGGCTTAGGGCGCGTTGGCGCTGTACTTCCAAGGTTCCGGTTTGCACCAGCAAGCTTTGCCCCAGGCCTGTTTGCAGGGCCTGTTGTAAGGAAAGCGCGCTGTTTGGTGTTAGTGGGGCGGAAGTACTAGATTGGGGCGGTGGTAGCGTGCGGGGAGTAGTCTGGGCCCATACTAGGCTGGGCAGCAGCAAACATGCACATACGAGACGATAGAGCATTGCAGTAGTTTCTTGGGTTCGGCCGTTGGCCTCCTCGTCATATCCAGGGGAAAACCGGGCAAGGCAGGGCTTACAGATGATGCGCTTCCTTGGCTTCTTCAACTGCTTCGGGCGTTACCGCAATGGGGCTTGCCTCGCCATCTTTGGTGAAGAAGGTGTAGAGCACGGGAAGTACTACTAGCGTGAGCAGGGTAGCCGAAATCAGCCCCCCGATAACAACGGTGGCTAGAGGCTTTTGCACCTCGGCTCCGGCCGAATTGGAGAGGGCCATTGGCAGAAAGCCTAGGGAGGCCACGGCGGCCGTGAGCAGTACCGGTCGGAACCGCTCGGCCGTAGCGCGAAGCACCCGTTCTTCCACCGAGCGTACACCGGCCACGGCCAGCTCATTGAGACTGGCTACCAATACGATGCCGTTTAGTACTGCTACGCCAAATAAGGCAATAAAGCCCACCCCGGCCGAGATACTAAAGGGCATACCCCGCATCCAAAGGGCCAGTATCCCCCCAATGGCAGCCAGCGGAATCCCCGTGAAAATGAGCACAGCTTGTTTCACCGAGCCGAAAGAGAAATAGAGCAGCGCGAAAATTAGCCCCAGTGCTACTGGCACTGCTACCGCCAAGCGTGACTTTGCCTGCTGCAGATTCTCAAATTGGCCGCCGTATTGGAGCGTATAGCCGCTGGGCAACCGCAACTGGGTGCTGAGCTGTTGCTGAATTTCTTCTACCAGGCTTTCTACGTCGCGGTTGCGCACATTCACCCCAATGTTGATGCGGCGGCGGGCATTGTCGCGGGATACTTGGGTAGGCGCATTGCGGAACGACACATCGGCTACTTCTTCCAGAGGTACTTTTTGGCCGTCGGGCAAGTCAACGTAGAGGCCGCGCAGGTCGTCGAGGCTACGGCGGCGGGCCGAATCGAGGCGTACCACCAGGTCGTAGCGCCGCTCTCCCTCGTACACCTGCCCCGTAATGTCGCCGGCAAACGAGGCCCGCAGCAGTGTATTCAGCTCCGACACCCGCAGGCCGTACTGGGCTAGCTTAGTGCGGTCGTAGGTGACGCGCAGCTGGGGTAGGGCAGCAATCTGTTCTACTTTCAAGTCGCCTACCCCTGCCAGTGGCCGAATGAGGGTAGCGGCTTCGTTGGCCTTTTCATACAGCAGATCGAGGTTGTCGCCGTAAATCTTGATGCTGATATCCGACTTTACTCCCGAAATCAGCTCATTGAAGCGCATTTGGATGGGTTGCTGAAACTCTAGGTTTACGCCCGGAATACCAGCCAGCGCCTCACTCATTCTGCTGGCCAGTTCCTCCCGGGATTCGGCGGACGTCCACTCGGCCCGGTCTTTCAGCACCACAATCTGGTCGGAGTCTTCCAGCGACATCGGGTCGGTAGGAATCTCCGACGTACCAATCTTTCCTACTACCTGCAACACCTCCGGGAACTGCTTTAGCAGCACCTGTTGCACTTTGGTAGTAGTAGCAATGCTTTGGGTGAGGGAAGAGCCCGGCGCAAGGGTCACGTTCACGGCAAAGTCGCCCTCATCCAGCTGCGGAATAAACTCGCCGCCCATACGCGTGAACAGCCAGCTAGCAAGCAGCAGCAGGCCTACCGCTACGGCTGCCACCAGCACCCGCGCCCCCAGCGCTGCCCGAATAAGCGGCCGGTAGCCTCGCAGCAGAAACTCCATAATGCGGTAGGCCAGGGTACCTTCTTCTTTCACTTCTTTGCGGAGGGCCCAGGCAGCTACGGCTGGTACGTAGGTGAGGCACAGCAGCATGGCGCCCACAATGGCAAAGCTCACGGTGAGGGCCATGGGCCGGAACATCTTGCCCTCAATGCCGGTGAGAGCTAGGATGGGCAGATACACGATAAGAATGATAAGCTGCCCAAAAAGAGCGGAGCGCATCATGCGGGTAGCTGCCGTTTCGGCCACCTGGTCCATAGTTTCATTGGCGGCCCGCTCCCGGAAATGCACCAAGTGAAAAATCATGGCTTCCACAATGATGACGGCCCCGTCCACAATCAACCCGAAGTCCAGCGCGCCCAGACTCATGAGGTTGGCCGACACGCCAAAGAGGCGCATGAGGCTAGTGCAAATAGCATGCACAGCGGAATCATGGAGGCTACTACCAGCCCGGCCCGTAGGTTGCCGAGTAGCACCAGCAGTACCACCACCACGATAACGCCGCCTTCGATCAGGTTTTTGGAAACCGTGTGAATGGCTTTGTCGATAAGCTTGGTGCGGTCCAGGAACGGCTCTACCACAATGCCGGGCGGCAGCGTCTGCTGAATCTCAGCTACCTGGGCCTTCACTCCTTTGATGGTTTGCTCCGAGGAGGCTCCTTTGAGCATAAGCACGATGCCGCCCACGGTTTCGCCGCGGCCGTTGCGGGTCATGGCGCCGTAGCGTACGGAGTGACCAAAGCGCACGTCGGCAACGTCGCGCACCAACAGTGGATTACTACCCACTCGCTTCACTACAATGCTGCCAATGTCTTGCAAGGAAGCCGCCCGGCCCTCGCCCCGAATGAAATAGGCATTGGGGCCCCGCTCTAAGTAAGAGCCGCCAGTGTTGGCATTGTTGTCTTGGAGCGCGGTGTAGAGCTCAGGCAGGCTAACCCCCGCGGCATTCAGACGCTCTGGGTTTACGCTCACTTCGTACTGGCGCACGTAGCTCCAAAGCTGCTCACGTCTACCACGCCGTGCACGCCAGCCAACTGACGCTTTACTACCCAGTCCTGCACATCGCGCAAAGCGGCCAGGGAGTATCGGTGCTCGTAGCCTGGCTTCACGCCCAGGGTGTACTGGAAAATCTCGCCCAAGCCGGTGGTGATGGGGGCCATAGTAGGCGTGCCGAGGCCACTACCCAGGTCGGCCTCAGCGGAGCGCAGCTTTTCGGCTACCAGTTGCCGGGTTTCCAGCGTGCTGACTTCGTCCTCGAATACTACGGTGATTACCGAAAGGCCGACCCGGGAGGTAGAGCGGATTTCGGTGACGCCGGGTACGGTACGCAGCTGCAGCTCCAACGGCACGGTGAGCAGTTGCTCTACCTCCTGGGCCGCCAGGGCTGGCGATTGGGTAATTACCTGAACTTGGTTGTTCGTGACGTCGGGAATGGCATCGAGGGGCAGATGAGCTGCCGAGTAGCCACCCCAGGCCACCAAGGCCAGCAGGAGCAGCGCTACTACCAGCTTGTTGCGGATACTAGCCGCTATGATTCGGGAAAGCATAGAGAAAGGAGGGTCTGGAATGCCCGCGGGCACTCAAGGCAAATGTGCTGCGGCCACGCACGCGAATCGGACCCAAAAGGCGTGTTGGGACGATGCGCTTCAGCTGTTACTCCGCCAAAGAGTAGTAACGGCATGCATCAGAGGCTAGCTGATCAGCTATGCACCTGCGCGGCAGAACAAGAAAAGAATAGGAGGGGCTCTTGAGAGCCAGATAGGCCAGTAGCCGTATGAGTGACAGTGGCCTAGGTTGCGCGGGGCGCACTACCGCCTGGGGCGGCACACTACTTACGCTCGAGGCGGCTGCAATAGGGCTGCATGCACGCTAAACGCATACAAAGAGCCCGGGGCCATGTGGTACAACTCGGTGGGCCACTCGGCTGGGCTTGGCAAAAGCAGAAAGCGCAGGGTGGGTAGCATAAAGCTCACCATCACGCAGTCGTGGTGGTGCTGTTCCAGCGGAAGGCTGTGGTGGCCCTCGGCGTCGCGAGAGGAGTAGGGGTGCCGGCGGTGGTCGGAGCCGTGCGGGCCGTAGTGCAACACCAAGAAAGCAAGTGGCGAAAGGTGCCCACCTGCCAGGGCGCGGTGAAAACGGTAGTGCTCCAGCAACTGGGGCAGCTTGCCCAGCTCGGATAGGTCGCTCTGCGGAATCAGGCTACTGATCAGCATAAGTACTCCCAGAAATAGCGACACCACCGATTTCATAGCGGCAAAAATAACTTCGCAGCGGAGGAGTTGTGTTATAAAAAGAGGATAAAGCTGAAATTTGGAAACATTATGAATTCAGACGAGTCTTAAAGCTGCTCTGGAGCGGCCAGGGCTGCGTAGTCTACAACTAGGTGGGGTTCTTAGTTATGGCAATAGTAAATAGTTGATCAAGAGGATTTTGTGTCTGTATGCTGGCGGTCAGGGAAAAACTAGCAAAGTTCTAATGTGCATGCCTACAACCAGGGCACTGCCCAGCGCGTAGAGTCAGGGCTTGTGGCCGAGCTACGTAGGCCGACCAAGCTCTTTACTATGCTAAAATGGATTTTTGGGCTGGCAGCCATCCTGCTTGGGCTCACGGCCCGCCCCGCCGCCGCGTACTCTGTTCTAACTCACCAAGCCAACGTCGACTCCTGTTGGCAGCCGTGCTTAGTGCCACTCTTGCAACAGCGCTACCCCGGCGCTACGGAAGACCAACTCAATGAGGCCAAGAGCTATGCCTACGGTGGGTCCATTATTCAGGACATGGGTTTTTACCCATTTGGCTCCGAGCTGTTCACCAACCTAACTCATTACGTGCGTACCGGTGACTTCGTCCGCAACATGCTCGACGAGGCACACGATCGGAATGAGTACGCTTTTGCCCTGGGTGCCCTAGCGCATTACGTGGCGGATATCAAGGGCCATCCGGAAGGTACCAACCGGGCCATGCCCAGCGTGTACCCCGATCTGAAAGCGAAGTTCGGCAGTAACATCACCTACGAGGAAGCCCCCATTCAGCACACCCAGCTAGAGTTTGCCTTCGATGTAGTACAAGTAGCCGCCGGCCGCTACCGCACCAGCGACTACCAGCGCTACATTGGGTTTCAGGTGAGCAAGCCTGCGCTAGAGCGCGCCTTCCAGAAAACGTATGGGCTGGAACTGGGCCAGATCATCTTCAATGTAGACCTGGCTGTTGGCTCTTTCCGGTTTGCGGTGCGCCAGCTTATTCCCATTGCCAGCCGAGCAGCTTGGCAATCCCAGAAAAAAGAAATTCGCCGGCTTAGCCCCCAAGCGCGCCGCCGCGAGTACATATACAAGGAGAGCGAGCGGGAGTACCGCAAACGCTACGGTACTGGCTACGAGCACCCAGGTACGGGCGCCCGCGTTCTGTCTTACTTTGTGCGTGTGCTGCCTAAAATAGGCCCCCTGCGTCCGTTCGCTTTCAAATTGCCTACACCAGAAGCGCAAGAACTATTTAAAGCCAGCTTCCGGTCCGTGATGCGCAACTATTGCACAATTATAGAGAAAGAGCCCCGAGACACGGCCACTGTTAGCACCCAGCGCCTACCCAATACCGATTTTGATACAGGCAAACCCACCAAGCTCGGCGAGTATGCCTTAACAGATGAAACCTACGGTGAACTGCTACGCAAGCTGGCCGACAAAGACTTTGCGGGTCTCACACCGCCCTTACGCGAAAACATCTTGGCTTTCTTTAGCGGCCCGGCCCGTGAGCCTGTTGATGAAGATGAAAAAGAAGCAGCTAAGCGTAAGGAAACGATAGAGGCACTGAAAGAGCTCCAAGCTTTACCGCAGCAGTAACACGTACATGCACCGAGGCGCATGCAGCGTAACTACTGCGTGCCCGGCCCTCGGTGCATGTATAGATTTTACTACTCTACGGCCTAGCGGTGGCGGTATGGCTTGTAGGCACGGTAGATAGGACGATGTACGATCTGTTGGCCTTTCATCTTAGCCCGCACCGTGGGCATGAGACGGTTAAACGGACTAGCTTGAGCAGTAGAAGAGGCAGCAAGCGCAGTAGTTACTACCAATACAACTAACAAAAACAGGCGGTAGAATGAGGCTTTCATAAACAGAGCGTGAAGAGGATTGCAGTAGGAGAGTGAAGCTTTTTTGGCAAACCGGTAAGCCCGTTCGCCGTATTTGTGATTCAAACTTACTGGACAGATATAGCCGTTTTCAGCTATTTCGGTCGGTGCGTTGCCAATCTCTTCTAATGGTACTATTTCCTAGGTGAATAAAAATAACAGGCGGCTACCAATCCCCTTTTAGGATTAGTAGCCGCCTGTTTAGCTAGTAGACTGCGTATTGCCCGATTGAAGCGTAATACTACGCTTGCTTATTGGTTACTCGCCCTGCTGAACGAGGCCGCTGCTGAGGCGGCGCAATACTATTTCAGCTTGTTTGGCCTGGTAGCGAATATCAAGCAGCCGTACTTCAGCGTCGAGCTGGGTGCGTTGTGCTACCCGAAGGTCTAGAGGGGTGAGCAGGCCTAGGCGGTAGCGTTCCAGGGCAATAGCTACGTTTTCGCGGGCCAGCAGAATGTTACCTTCTTCCAATTCCAGTAGTTGAAGGCGGTTCTGATACTGAGCATATGCCTGCTCCGCTTCGGCATCGAGCTGTAATTGGGTCTGGTCGAGGGCTAGGCGACTTTGCGCCTCGGCAATGCGGGCGTTCTGTTCCAGACGGGTGCGGTTGAACCCATCAAAGATTGGTACTGAGGCAGCAACGCCGTAATTCGGTCCGTACACCCGGTTAACGTTGGAGCCTAATACACTACCAGTAGCTGTATTGATGAGGAAAGCATTATTAATGTTACGGTTTAGTCCGTAGCCGCCTACTAAGTCAACCTGTGGAAAACGGCTGGCGCGCACCAGCTTGCGGTCAAACGTGGCTACTTGGGTGTTAATCTTGGCTTGCTGCAAGCGCGGATTGCTTTGGCGAATGGCTTGCCCTACTGTGGTTCGGTCGAGGGTGCGGGCTACCACAATGGAGTCAGCCGGCAGAAAATCAATGCTTGGTGTGCGACCTAATAGATTATTGAGATTCACCTTAGCCGTTTTCAACACTTCCTGCTGCTGCACCAATAAAGAGCGGTCGGCATTGTAATCGACGCGGGCGGTGAGTACTTCCACCTTAGCGGCCACGCCTACATCCACGCGGGCCTGGGTCAGATCAATACGAGCTTGCCCAATTTTGAGGGCTTCCTCTAGAGAGTTGATTTTGCCAGCTTCCCGCACCACGGCATAGTAGGCATCCATGATGTTGGCTACTGTTTCCTCCATCGTAGCTCGGGTCAGCTGCCGCTGGCTTTGTTCCAGTGCGCGCAGTCGGTCGTAGGCGATAAACATGCCCAACCCATCGAAAATGGTCCAGTTGGCCGTTACATTGGTGTTCAGCGCATTTGCCCGCCCCCCGTTGATAACAACCGGGTTAGACTGTTCCCGCTGCTGTCGGGTGTTATTGACGTTGAACGTGCGAGTAAAATTGCCAGCTACCGTGGGTAGCTGCCCAGCGTTGCCCCGGGTGACATTGTTTTCCGCAATGCGCACATCCTGCTGCGAAAGGCGCACATCGTAGTTATTCTCTATCCCAATACGGATGGCTTCGGCCAAGGTAAGCTGAGGGGCAGAAGCCACTGTTTCGGGCTTTTCCGTTTGGGGCTTCGACTGGGGCTTTTCAAGTGGTGGGGCCGTGGGCTGGGTGGGTTGCTGGGCCCATGCTGCCAGGGGGCTAGCCAGTAGGCAACAAACAAGTAGGCGGAAGCAGAGCATTCTGAAAGGAAACAACTTCTTAGGAGTAGCAGGAGCGGAAAACGGTAGTTATTAGGCAGCTAAGGCCTCTTGTTTCTTCTCCACCTTCTGGCTGTGCTTTTTGGCCGTGGCGAAGTAAGAGTACATAACCGGCACCACGTACAGCGTGAGGGCGGTGGCGAAGAACAGGCCGCCTACTACCCCAATACCCATGGCCCGTCGGCTTAGAGCGCCCGCGCCCGTAGCAACGGCAATGGGTAGGATGCCCAGAATGGCGCACAAGGAGGTCATCAGAATGGGCCGGAAGCGGGCAGTAGCGCCCTCAATCAGGCCCGTCATGTAGTCTTTGCCGTTTTCTACCTGCTGGTTGGCAAATTCCACGATGAGGATACCGTTTTTCGTAACCAAGCCCACCAGCATGATAATGCCAATCTGAGAGAACAAGTTGAGCGTTTGGTTGAAGTACCACAGGCTAAGCAACGCGCCCGAAAGCGCCAGCGGTACCGTCACCATGATGATAACGGGGTCGCGGAAGCTTTCAAACTGTGCCGCCAGTACCAAGTAAATTAGTACAAGGGCTAGGCCGAAAGCAAATACCAGAGAAGAAGAGCTTTCCTGGAAGTCGCGGGAGGCACCAGATAATTCGGTGGAGAAAGTATCATCGAGGGTTTTGTCGGCCAGGGCCTGCATGGCGGCAATACCGCCGCCGAGGGTGCGGCCAGGAGCAAGAGCTGCTGAGAAGGTAGCGGAGTTGTAGCGGTTGAAGCGGTAGAGCTGGGGAGGCGTGCTGCTTTCTTCCAGGCGAATCACGTTGTCAAGCTGAATCAGCTCGCCATTGGCGTTTTTCACGGATAGCAGGCGCACGTCTAAGGGCTGGCTGCGGTCTTCCCGCGCTACCTGCCCGATAATCTGGTACTGCTTGCCCTCCCGAATAAAGTACCCGTAGCGCTGCCCACTCAGGCCCGACTGTAGCGTTTGGCTGATGCTTTGCACCGACACGCCCAGGCTTTGCGCCTTTTCCCGGTCGATGTTTACGCGCAGCTCGGGCTTGTTGAACTTCAGGTTCACATCCACAAACTGGAACGTGGGGTCTTGGCGGGCAGCATCCAAGAACTTTGGTACGGCCGTGCGCAGCTTATCAAAATCCTGAGTCTGAATTACGAACTGCACCGGTAGGCCCCCGCCTCCGCCGCCTATACTCTGATCCTGGGATACGGAGGTACGAGCGGCCGTGAGCTTCTTCACTCCGCTGCTTAGCTTATCGGAAATCTGCTGCTGGCTAACCTTACGCTCATCCGCATCGAAAAGCAACACGCGGGCGTTACCCGAGTTAGAACCGCCACCAAAGCCCGGCGACGTCACGGCAAATACGCTACTCAGGTTTTTCTCCCCGGCCGTATCCATAGCCAGTTTGGTAAGCTGGGCCATGTAAGCATCCATGAATTCGAAGGAAGCACCTTCGGGGCCGGTAGCATTGATATTTATGCGGCTACGGTCTTCCACTGGGGCTAACTCCGAAGGAATAGTTTTCATGAAAAACCAGATGCCTACGCCCGTGCCAGCTACTACCAGCCAAGCCATCCACCGGTTGCGCAAGAAGGTTTCCAAGCTGTGTTGGTAGCCCCCAATCATCCTCTCGAAGAAAGGCTCCGTTTTGCGGTAAAACCAGTTGTGCTTTTCTTGGCGCTTGAGCAGCACCGAGCACATCATGGGCGTCAAAGTCAGCGACACGAAAGCTGAAATCAATACCGAGCCAGCCACCACAATGCCAAACTCCCGGAACAAGCGGCCCGTGATACCCGTGAGGAACACTACCGGCAGGAACACCGCCGCCAGTACAATGGTAGTGCTGACAACGGCCATGAGAATTTCCTCGGAACCCTTGATGGCGGCAGTTTTGGGGTCCTCGCCCTCTTCGATGCGGGAGTAAATGTTTTCCAGCACCACAATAGCATCGTCTACTACCAGACCAATTGCCAACACCACGGCCAGTAGCGTGAGCACATTGATGGAAAAGTTCATCAAGTACATCACGAAGAAGATACCCACCAACGACACTGGAATGGCAACCACCGGAATAAGGGTAGAGCGCCAGTCGCGCAGGAAGAGAAAGATAATAATTACTACCAGCACGAAGGCCTCAATGATGGTATGCTCTACCTCATTGATGGATTTGCGGATAAAGACTGAGTTGTCGAAGCCCGGCTTGAGCACTAAATCCTTGGGTAGATCCTTGCCGTAGAGCTCAATACGCTTATTGAACTCATCAGCAATGTCAATCTGGTTGGAACCCGGCTGCGGAATAACGGCCAAGCCAACCATTGGCACGCCGTTCACCTTGAAAATCGTCTGGTCGTTTTCAGGGTAAAGCTCCGCGTACCCGATGTCGGACAAGCGCACCAAAGACGAGGCGTCTTGCCGAATAATCAGGTTGTTGAAGTCCTCCACGGAGGTAAGGCGGCCCATGGTGCGGAGGGTAAGCTGGGTGGCTTCGCCTTGCACCGAGCCGCTAGGCAGTTCTACGTTTTCGCGGGTAAGAGCTGCTTGCACGTCCACGGGGCTTACACCCAGCGCCGACAGCTTCACGGGGTCTAGCCAGAGGCGCATCGAATACTTCCGCTCTCCATACACCCGCACTTCCGATACGCCCGGAATAGTTTGCAGGCGCTCCTTCAGGGTATTGTTGGCGTAGTCCGTCAGCTCCAGCAGGTTGCGCTGGCTAGAACTGAGGTAGGTCATCACAATGGGTTGAGAGTCGGCGTTGGCCTTGCTCACTACTGGCGGGTCAATGTCGCGGGGTAGGCGGCCCTGAGCCCCCGACACTTTGTCGCGCACGTCATTGGCGGCCGTTTCCAGGTCGGCATCCAGGTCAAACTCTACCGTAATCTGAGTACGGCCGTCGCGGCTGTTCGACGTGAGGTTTTTAATACCCTGAATACCGTTCAGCGCTTCTTCCAGCGGTTCTGTTACCTGGCCCTGCATTACATCGGCAGAGGCACCAGTATAAGAGGCCGATACAGTAATGATGGGTGGGTCTACGCTCGGATATTCCCGGACGCTGAGGTAGCGAAACCCAATCACCCCGAAAATTACAATGACCATACTCATCACAATGGCGAGTACTGGCCGGTTAATACTAGTGGAGGATAAGCTCATACGTTGTTTTCACGCAGTGATTCGCGGTGGGAAGCCTACTACGCAGCAGCACGGCGCGCACCAGCATGAAGCACGTGCCCGCCCGCTGCCTCGCCGCAGGTAGGGTTGTATTACTTAGTGACGCGTACGGCGTCACCAGGTTTAACCTGGAGGATACCAGTACGGATAATTGAGTCTCCAACGGCGACGCCTTCAGTAATCTGGATCAGGCGTGTGGAGCGCACGCCAATCTTCACCTTCTTGGGCACCATCTTGCCTTGCTGCACAGTGTACACATTGTAGCCGGCAGCCTCGGGAATAACCGCCTCAGTGGGTACCTGCAAAGCCTCTGACGTTTGGCCGAGTTGCAGGTTAACCTTCACAAAGGCACCGGGGCGCAATTCATTGTTGGTATTAGCGTAGCGGGCGCGCACCGTTTGGGTGCGGCTCACGGGGTCAATCTGCGGGTCGAGGGCATACACCTTAGCTTCGTACTTCTTGTTGGAAGCCTCGTCGGTGATGGTGATGGGGTCACCGGTACGCACTAGGTTAGAGAAACGGCTAGGCACAGTGAAGCTGATTTTCACCGGTTTCACGCGCGAAAGGGTCGTGATTTCGGCCCCGGGGCTCACATACGTACCTACTGTAATCGTCGATAAACCCAGGACCCCATCAAAAGGCGCCCGGATGTAAGCCTTGGTGAGCGAAGCGCGCAGAGCCTGCAAATCGGCCTGAGCCGTCAGGAGTTGATTGTTGGCCTGTTCGTATTCCTGGGCGCTGATGTATTCCTTATCCAGAAGGGTGCGCTGGCGCTTCTCCTGGTCGCGGAAGAGTTTGATATTGAACTCCTGCTTGCGCAACTGAGCCTGAATTTCGTCGGCATTAATGGTCAGCAGGAGCTGGCCTTTGCGTACCGGTTGGCCTTCCCGAATGTTGAGGCTAGTGATTTTACCCGAAATTTCGCTTTTCAGTACCACCGATTCCTCGGCCAAGATGGAGCCCGTAGCGGCTACTTCATCAGCCAGGCTGGTAGCTTTCACTACGTACACTTGCACCGGCAGCTTCTGCCCACCGCCTTTACCGCCCGCCCCGCCGGGTGCGCCTTTGCCGCCGCCTGCACCCCCTTTGCCGCCGCCTTTGGCCTCCGCATTTTGGGAAGGGAAGTACTTCATCTTCACGAAGACAAGTGCACCAATAATACCAAGCGTAACCAGCAGCCACAGGATGCGGCGGCTAGCCCCGCCGGAGCGTTGAGGGGTAGGGCTAGCGGTAGTAACTTCCAGATCTTCTTGTTCTTGAGTTTGCATGCAAGCGAGAGGGTGGGCGCCCGGTAAAATAAAATCCGTCCGGGGGCAGACGGGCAAAAGTCCACAACGCTAACCAGCGAATTTGGGTTTACTTCGCAAGCAAGGTTGGGGGGAAACAATGCGGTTAAGACACAAAAAAAGCCTGCGGGTTGCAGGCTTTTTAATGGAAGTGAAACACTGAGCCGGTAGAAAGAAGAGTAACTTCCCTTTCTCTCTGCCCACTCAAGGTGTCACTACATGGCTTTCTGGTTGATATAGCTTTTAGCTAAGTCATTGAGCTTGGTGTCCGTCAATTGCTCTTCATCCAGTGTCTGACGCAGAAGCTGAGCAGCTTCGTCGTAGCCCAAGCGCTCAGCGTAGTGAGCAGCCGTGCCGTAGCCTGAAATTTCGTAGTGCTCAATACGCTGGGAAGCAGCAATGATGGCCGCATCCATTACTTCGTCGGTAGCATTTTCCGACAAAGTTTTTTGGCCCTCTTTTACGAGGCCTTCCATTGCCTTGCAGGTTTCGCCGTCCAGATCAATGTCCAGCGACTTGCCAATGCTCTCAAGGCGTACTATTTGTTGCTCGGTTTCTTGCAGGTGGCGCTCAATGCCAGCGCGCAGGCGCTCATCTTTTGCAGCAGCAGCCATTTGGGGTAGTGCTTTTACCAGTTGGTTTTCGGCACTGTACAGGTCTTGCAATTCGTGTTGGAATAAGTCTTCCAGGGTTTCTAATTTGTCGGACATAGCTTTTTAGGTAAGAGAATGGGTGGAACGTAGCTGAGTGCCGCTAGGGCCGCCAAGCCTTTGTCCTTACGGGTAGCTATCCTGGTAGGTTGATATAAAAAATTAGTTTTTTGCTAGTGTTGAGCTTGTTTAGCCACATCGTACCCGACCGGTTCCCCGTATCAGGTACGTATGAAAACTGCCGCTCCCTCACCCAAAACCGAACGTAATTTCTTTCAGGACGTGCATGAGGTAGTGCGCCTGATACCAACTGGCCGCGTGAGCACCTACGGAGCAATTGCGCATTACCTCGGAGCCCGACATGGTGCCCGCATGGTAGGCTACGCGCTCATAGCTGCGGCCCCGGCATTGAGCCTAGAGAACGTGCCGGCTCAGCGGGTAGTAAACCGCAACGGCCTACTCACGGGCCGTCATCACTTTGCTACCCCCACGGCCATGCAAGAAGCCTTGGAGGCGGAAGGCGTACGCGTGGAAAACGACCAAGTAGTGGAATTCAAGAAGCTGTTCTGGGACCCCGCTACGGAACTGGAATAACTAGAATAACACGCCTTGGCGGGTAAAGGCCAACTTACAGGTGCTTGCTGAGGTAGGTACGCCAACCGGTAAAAACCAAGCGGGGCTGCTTCAGAGTAGAAGCAGCCCCGCTTGATTCATAGCCGAATCGGGAGTAGGTAGAATAGCGAAAGACTAGATAGAAGACTTCTGCAGGCGGTAGGGCGAGGGGCGGCTGCTCACCATGCTCAAGATAGCCGAATGCACTTCTTCTGGGCTAGCGTTTTTGAGTAGGTAGCCATGAGCGCCTTCTGAGCGCAGGCTGTCAATTAGCTCTGGCTCGTCGTGCATGGAAATGATGATGGTGCGCACCTGGGGATACTGTACGCGTAGAAGCCGTACGGTTTGCAGGCCATCCAATACGGGCATTTGCAAGTCCATGAGCAGCACGTCAGGTACGAGGCCTTGGTCGAGGCGCTCCAAGGCTTCTTGGCCGTCGCCGGCTTCGAAGAGGACTTCCATGGTTGGGAAGCCGCTGATGAGGGCGCTTAGTCCCTTCCGAAAAAGGATGTGGTCGTCCACCACAGCTAAGCGAATTGCAGGTGTGTTCATGCGTAAGAGGGGGTAGCAGGCTGATTTTTAGAAAGATAAGGGATAGGTAAAGAAATCCAAACCCGGCTCCCCTGCCCCGGCGCCGACTCGTGGCGCAGGCCCCCCCGCAATACGGCTACTCTACTGCGGAGGTTGGTGAGTCCCAGGCCGGTACGATTTCCCGGAAGGGGAGGCTGGTCGGTGGCAGTTGGGTCGAAGCCCACGCCATCATCAGCGTAATACAATGACAGCGTATCGACCCCAAACTCCACCTGAATGTCGATGTGTGCCGCGTGGGCATGGCGGAGCCCATTGCCAAGTAGCTCCTGCACCACCCGATACACAATTAGCTCGTAGTGAGAATCGAGGCGACGGGGGGTGCCGTGCTGCTCAAGGGTAATATGCGTGGGGCCATCGGCGGGCATGGTGCGGGCCAGCGCATCAAGGGCAAAGGGAAGCCCAAACTTTTGCAGGGCTGCTGGCAATAGGTTCCGGGATATACGACGCACTTCCCCAATTGCCTGGTCGAGGAGTAGGGATGCCTCTTGAGTTAGCTCAGGTTGGGCCAGTGTATTCAAGTGAAGCTTAACAATAGCCAAGGTAGTACCCACTCCATCGTGCAGGTCGCCGGCAATGCGCCGCCGCTCTTCCTCCTGAGCTAGTAGGGCCGCTTCTAGGGCTTGTTGTTGCGCCATTTCCCCCATTTCCCGCATTTGTTCCTGTTGGCGTAGCAACCGGCGCTGGTAGCGCAGTACGAAGGCTACTATGCCCAAGGCAAGGAGCAGCAGCACTGGAGTAGCCAGTAAAACGGGAAATAGCCGACTGTCCATACGGTAGAGTACCCCTGCTGCTAGGAGAATAAATAGTCGGCTGTAAATGAACGTCTGCTTGACATAAGCGACAGAATAGCACTCTTGCTTTTAAAACGGTTTCTTCCGTGAATGTCTGCCTATACCAGCCACCTGCGCCTCAGCTATTTTGTATAACTGAGCCTGCATGCTAGAGTATAATCAGTGGAAGAGGGTAGTAAAATAAGGAGAATAGCTTGGAACATCCATATACTGAGTTTTTTCTGTGGCCTCACTTGCTTTCCTATGCGGCTATGCTGGTTGCCTAAATGTGCAGCGGTAGGTAAGCTGAAGTAGTAAAACGCTCAGTTGAGGGCAGAGCTTAACAGTTGAAAAACAAGCCTATAAAAGAGCTACTGCCTCAGAGAGACGAGCGACCAGCTAGAGGCTATACTCTATTCTTCATCTGAATATGCAGCATCATCTTCATCGTCCAAATTTTCGAAAACTTGGTCAATAGCCGATTCAGCGGAGCGGAGTTTCTGCTTGCAAAGGCGAATCAACTCAGCGGAACGCTGCACGCGGGCCGTGAGGTCGTCTACGTCTACAGCATCGGTTTCCAGAGCGCGCAGAATGGTCTCTAGCTCTTCAATGGCTTGGCGATAGGTAGTGTTCTGAGGCATGAGAGTAAAGCAAAAACTTAGGGGCGAAACAGCGGAAGCTGCCCACCAATACGGGCAGGAACGACAGCGTCGGGTAGGCGTAGTAGCACTTCGTCGCCGGCACGTAAGGCTTTGATGATGGGCTTGCCAGTAGGAGTGAGCAGGCGCACTGTGCCCACGGGACCAGTAGGCATTGCCTCCAAGCGGGCTAACCGCAGGGCCGCCGCGTGCAGCAGGCGCTGAGTAGCAAGCTGTAACTGGTAGCGCCGGTGCAGAAGCTGTTCCCGCCGCCGCCGATGCAGATGGCGGAAGCGGCGCGCCAAGGCGCGACCCAGCGTGCGCAACCGGCTTTCCTGCTCCCGGAGCCCGCGCCGCGCGGCCCGGTGCAACTGGTGCCGTCGCCGCGACAACTGCTGCTCGAGCTGGCGCAATTGGGCGCGAGGAGCAGCCGCAGCTACGCGAATGCGGGCGTGCAAGGCGTCGCGCTGTTCCTCTAGTTGCTGGCGAGCATGTTGGTGCGCCCGTCGTGCCAAGCGGCGTAAGTGGTCCTGAGCATCTTGTACCCGGCTTAGTGCCAGCTCACGAATACGGCTACCGTAGCCATCGAGGGCGGCCTCTAAGCGCGCTAGGCGCTCAATAAGAAAGGCGGCTACGGCCGTTGGGGTCTTTAGTGCAGTATGGGCAGTAAGGTCTACTACCGCCTCGTCGCGCTCGTGACCAATACCAGTGAGTACCGGCAATGGGAAAGCTCCAATGGCTGCTGCCAGCCCATAGTCGTCGAAGGCTAGCAAATCGGTTTTGGAACCCCCGCCCCGGATAAGTACTACCGCATCAAACTGGCGTCGGCGGGCTCGAATGGATGCTAGCGCTGCCCGAATGCTGGCAGGGGCATCGTCGCCCTGCATGGTGGCCGGAAATAAGGTAAGAGCGAAATCGTAGGGTGCCTCTCGCAACTGCTGCACAAAGTCCTGCCAGCCCGCCGCCGTGGGCGAAGATATGACCGCCACGCGCTGCACCCCAATAGGTAGTACGAGGCGGCGCTGGCGCTCTAGCAACCCCTTGGCTTCCAGCTTCCGCAGTGTTTCAAGGCGCTGGCGTGCTAAGTCACCCACGGTATACGTAGGGTCAATGCTCAGCACATCCAAACTTAAGCCAAATTGCTCGTGAAACTTCACTTGTACCCGCAGCATCAACTTGAGGCCAGGGCGTAAGGTAAGGCCGGTATGTTCCTCGAAAGCAGGGGCGAGCTGCTGGAAACGCTGGCTCCAGATGGTAGCGCGCGCCTGGGCCTTCAGCTGGGCACCGCGGCCCGTGGTATGCTGGTCAGTGAGGGTGAGGTAACAATGGGCGCCGTCGAAGCGAGGAAGGGTGAGGTCGGCAATTTCAGCTACTACCCAGTAAGAATCAGCAAACCGCTCACTTAGCGTTTGCCGCACGCGCGCCAGTAGCTCGGCTAGGGGCAAAGCGGCAGGTGGAAGAGCGGAGAGCCCTGGTTCTGGGCGGCGGTTGTACAGAGGCGGCATGTGGGTGCAAGTTACGCAGAAGGCAGGCATGGGCACCACAACCCAGGACGAAGGAAGGGCAATGATGCCAGACGACGACACGCCCGCTACCGTACGCAGGGCCTAGTGTGCTAGGCGCTAGTGGCGCATTCAACGCGGATAAGCAATGCAACGTCCCTGGTAGGCAAACGTCTTTGCGGGCCGCAAACGGCCATACGAGAGCACAAAGCTGAACGTAGCCCCCGCGGATTTTGTGTTTACCTTGCTTCCCATTCCATTCCCCTAATCCATTCCTTTGCATGAAAAACCGTAATAACCTGACGCTGGCCACCGTGGCAGCTGCCGGTTTGGCCCTGGCTGGTTGTGCTTCCAGCAAAACGGCGACTCCCAGCGCTGCCGCCACAACCGCACCTGCTCCGGCCGCCCCAGCCCAGGAAGCTACCACCCCAGGCGTAGGCATCAGCGTGGCCAATATCGACCCCTCGGTATCGCCCTGCGACAACTTCTTCCAGTACGCCTCCGGTAGCTGGCTTAAAAACAACCCTATTCCAGCGTCGGAAGTGCGCTGGGGCTCTTTCAATTTGCTGGCTGACCAGAATAACGCTGTGATGCGGCAAATTCTGCAGGAAGCAGCAACCAACACCTCAGCGGCGAAGGGCACCAACGCCCAAAAAGTTGGGGACTACTACGCTTCCGGTATGGATACGGTGGCTATTGAAAAAGCCGGCTTGAAATACCTCCAGCCCGAGCTAGCCCGCATCAACGCTATCAAAGACTTGAAAGGCGTGCAGAATGAGTTGGTGCGTCAGCAGTTGTATGGCACCGGTGCCTTTTTCTATGTGGGCGTGGGTCAGGATGAAAAGAAAAGCACTGAGTATGCCGTGCAGTTCTATCAGGGCGGCCTCAGCTTACCCGACCGTGACTACTACTTGAAAGACGATGCCCGCTCTAAAGGCATCCGCTCGGCATATAACACTTACCTCACCAACACCTTCAAGCTGTTGGGCGACAGCCCGGCCGCAGCCGCCAAAAATGCCGCCACGGTGATGCGCTTGGAGACGCGCCTGGCCAAAGCTAGCCGTACCCGCGTGGCCCTGCGCGACCCCCAGGCTAACTACAATAAAATGACCGTGGCCGAGGCCAATAAGCAGTTCCCCAACCTGGGGCTGACGGCCATGCTGCCCGCCATGAAGCTGGGCGCGGCTAAAACGGTAATTGTAGGCCAGCCGGAGTTTTTCAAAGAGGAAAGCACCATGCTTAAGCAGGAGCCAGTGGGCGACCTGAAAACCTACCTGCGGTGGCACATGGCTTCCTCTCTCACGTCGGCGCTGCCCAAGGCGTTTGGCGACGAGCAGTTCCGCTTTTCGCAGGTACTCAGTGGTGCCAAGCAGCAGCAGCCCCGCTGGAAGCGCATGAATGCCGCTACCGACCGCGCCCTGGGTGAAGCCTTCGGTCAGCTCTACGTGGACAAGGCTTTCACACCCGACACCAAGGCCAAAGCAATGACGATGGTGCAGAACATTCGGGAAGCCATGGGGGAGCATATCCGCAAGGCTGACTGGATGAGCGAAACCACCAAGCAGGAGGCGCTGAAAAAGCTGAACGCCTTCACCGTAAAAATTGGCTACCCCGACAAGTGGAAGGACTACTCGGCCCTGAATATCTCGCGCGAGTCGTACTTGCAGAACGTGCTGGCGGCTCGCAAGTGGGCCATCATGGACAACAACAGCAAGTTTGGTAAGCCCATCGACCGTGCTGAGTGGGGCATGACGCCGCCCACGGTAAATGCTTACTACAATCCGCCGATGAACGAAATCGTGTTCCCGGCCGGCATTATGCAGCCCCCGTTCTTCGACCCCAAGGCCGATGACGCGGTAAACTACGGCGGTATGGGCGCCGTGATTGGTCACGAAATCACCCATGGCTTCGATGACCAAGGCCGTCAGTATGACTCGGAAGGCAATCTGCGCGACTGGTGGACCAAGGAGGATGCTGCCAAGTTTGAGCAGCGCGCCGATATGGTAGGGAAGCAGTATTCCGCTTTCTCACCTCTCGACTCCGTGTTTGTAAACGGGAAGCTGACCATGGGTGAAAACCTAGCTGACCTCGGGGGGTTGAACATTGCTTACTCAGCCCTGGAAAAGCAACTACAGAAAACTTATGGCAACGGAGCGCGACCTAAGTTCGATGGTTTTACCCCCGAGCAGCGCTTCTTCCTGGCCTGGGCTCAGATCTGGCGTACCAACGCCCGCCCCGAGTACCTGCGCCAGCAGGT